>JAFVER010000088.1 GCA_017475925.1 Anaerovibrio sp.
ATTCTAAAACAATTAAAAGCCCTGTCCGCAAAAACTCGCGGGCAGGGCTTTTTGGTAACAGCACTTAATGAAAGCGAGGCAACAAGGGTCGCTTGAATTTATTGTATATCAAGGGAACTTGGCTGGCCAATACAGCCAAGTTTTTTTGTTCAATAGCTTATGCACTAATCTTTTATGGCATAAAATGCTTCAAAAAGCCTTAACGTCATACACATCAGTTCGCCGATGCTTCAATAATGGCAGCTGCTGTCTTACGGCCTCAAGCACAGATAAATCCACATCCACCAGCTGAAGACCAGCTTTCTCATCCAATTGAGCTATAACCTTACCCCAAGGATTAACAGCAATGCTATGGCCCCAGGCATGATAGCTGGCATTTAAATCCCGGGCAGGCGATGTTCCTATGATCACCCTCCTTCTCATATAAACATCGGATAAATATTTTAAAATTTTTCTACATAACTCAAATGATGGATAATACATTATACCATTACGTAAATATTTTTTTTTAGGTCCAAAAAGGAGATTTAAAAAAAAAAGCGAATATCAAAAACGTACAAATACATGTTTTGTTGTATATAATATTCAGCATTACATATGAAAGGAGCGTCTACGGTGAAAAGTATCCAGACAAAACTCATTACTGTTATATTAACTACATTTTTAGTTTCCCTTGGAATTTTGGGAATATTAAGCTACTATAGAGCATCGTCCATACTTACAGATGATATCAATAATCTGTTGGAAAAACAGGCCGAGAAGTATTCCAGCGACATTAATGCCTGGATAACCAAGGAACGAAGTACACTGATTGGCCTTACTGCCGTAGAAGCAATTCAAAGGGGAGATACCGCCGCCATACCTGATTTGCTGGAAAAATTTGTAAAAGAAAACAACGTTTTCCCGGTAGCATGTTATATTGACCAGAATGGCATTATGATTAATTCTGCCCACATTACCGCTGATTTGTCTAATCGGGATTATGTAAAACAGACACTACAGGGGCAGTCCACTGTAGCCGGACCTTATGAGTCAAAAGAAAACCCAGGAACTCTCATTCTCAACGTTACAACTCCGGTTAAGACTAACGGTAAAGTCACCGGTGGCCTTTTTGGACAGGTTCAGATGAACGAGGCAAGTGACATTGTAAAACAGGTCAAGATAGGAGAAACCGGATATGGCTATATAGTGAAGAACGATGGTGAGGCAGTAGCACATCCTGACGGTGCTCAGGTTGGAAAGCTGAACATTTTAAAGGATTCCGCAGGTGAACTGGCTGAAGTATATAAGGAAGCTGTAAAGGGTGAACGGGGTATCCGCTATGTAGAAAAGGACGGCATCGAACAAATTATTGCCTTTGAACCCATCGATGGTTTACCTTGGAGTCTTATAATTGAAGTGCCAGCAAATGAGGTTATGGGGGTTTTGGGAACCTTCCGCTGGAGTTCGTTGATTTTAGTCGTCATAATGATGGTAATCGCCACTATAATCACCGTAACCTTTGCCAGAAGCATCGCCCGTCCAATACAGGAATTGGATGCCACTGTAGACAAAGTTGCAGCTGGTGATTTGCGTAAAATGCAACTGACAATTAATTCAAATGATGAAATAGGGCGCCTAGGTGGTAGCTTCCAGACTATGACAGAAAATCTACGAAACCTTATTCAGCGCATCCAAAATGCCACCACTGAGGTTTCAGAATCCGCAGAAGCCATGACTACCAGTTCGGGACAATCTGCTCAGGCGGCTCAAAGTACCGCTGTGGCCATAACCCATGTGGCAGAAGGTACCGCCGAGCAAATGACTGCCACTGAAAATGCCGATACCTTGGTTAATCAGCTCACAAAGGATATGGCGCAATTAGCCCGTTCGGCCGAGGAATCTGTTCAGCATACCAAGGCAGCAGCCGCTGAGGCACAGAGTGGTGGAGATACGGTAAAGCAAGCAGTATCTCAGATGAAAAATATTGAATCCACCGTGCTAAACTCGGCTGAATCAGTGCGAAAATTAGGCGAGCGTTCAGAAGAAATTGGACAAATTGTAGATGTTATTTCAGGAATAGCCGGTCAAACAAGCCTCCTTTCCCTAAATGCTGCAATAGAAGCAGCAAGAGCAGGAGAGCAGGGGCGTGGATTTGCAGTAGTTGCCGATGAGGTTCGGAAGCTGGCGGAACAATCCCAGGAGGCTGCCGAGAAAATCACCGCCCTTATTCAGGAAATTCAGGTAGAGACTCAAGGAGCCGTTGAGGCCATGAACAGTGGCACCCTTGAAGTAAAGGAGGGCTCCAAGGCTGTAACAGATGCCGGTGAAGCATTCCTACGAATCGCTACATTGGTAGAAAATATCAGCGAAGGTGAAATCACAATGGCCGGCGCTTTGCAGCAAATGGAGGCCAGCAGTGGACAGGTTGCGAAAAACATTGAAACAGTCAGCACCTTAGCGAAGAAATCCGCCTCAGAGGCCGAGACAGTTTCCGCTGCCGCCCAGGAGCAATCCGCTTCCATGAATGAGATTGTTACTGCCAGTCAAAACCTGCTAAAACTCTCTCAGACTTTATCTGAGGCCGTAGCAGGCTTCAAAGTACGGTAAAATGAGACTTATTCAGGTGGAGCTTTAGACTCCCACTGAATCCTAGTCGAATAAATCCTAAGCTAATGGGAGCCTTAGCCCCCATTAGTATAGGGTAAATAGGTGTAAGTTGATATATATAACATCATCAAATGTAAAAGAAGGTCCATCGCTTTGATAGGCCTTCTTTTTTTACCATATTATGTACTTCACCAGAACTCAGTATTAAACGATATTAAGCTCTATTCCTTTTCTACATGATATGCTGCCGCATACATGGTTGGCAGCACCAAAAGCGTCAACACGGTAGCCACAAACAATCCACTGGCAATAGCCACGGCCATAGGACCCCAGAAATTGCTTATCATCAATGGTACCATGCCTAAAATAGCCGCTGCCGCCGTAAGCATGATTGGCCTAAACCGCATTACTGCCGAGTCTACCACCGCATTCCACGGGGTTTCTCCTTCCTCCAGGTGCTTCTGTATCTGATCAATTAAGATTACAGAATTTCGTATTATCATACCGCTTAGGGCCAATACTCCCAAAATAGCCACAAAGCCCATGGCCTTGTCGAATACCAGCATTCCAAAGCTTACTCCAATAAGCCCCAAAGGTGCAGTAAGTACAGTCAAAATCATCAGCTTAATATCCTTCAGCTGTAGCATCAGCAATGTCATAATACAGAATATCATGATAGGAATTGGTTTCATCAGGTGATTCATGGATTTTTCGCTATCCTTCAATGACCCCGCTGGAACGATTTGATAACCGTCCGGCAAATTTTTGATAATATCCTGCACTGACGCCAAAGCCTTTTTCGTTGCATCATTACTGGTACCGGAAAGAATATTTGCCTGTACTGTTACACATGGCATCAGCTTTTCCCGGCAAATAGTCCCATTTTCTGTGGAAAAGGATATTTTGGCCAGCTGTTCCAAAGGAACATAACCAGTACCAGTATAAATCGGCATATCCTTTAATTTTGACAGATTGGTTCGATCTACATCCTGAAGCTTCAAAACAATGTCAACAGTCTGGTCGCCAGAATAGAATTGAGCAGCTGCAGCCCCTGTTACCTCTGTATATACCATCTTGGATATATCCTGAGCGGAGAGCTGCAGAGAATGGAGCTTATGCTGATCATAATCCAAATGAATTACCTTGCTTTTCTCATGCCAATTCAAATTTACATCAATATTATTTTTATCCTCAATAATCTTATTTGCTACCTGCTCACCGATTTCACGGACAGTGTCCTTGTCATAACCATATACCTTCAGCATTACTGGATAATCGGCCGGAGGGCCGGTCTGAATGTATTTTATGTCATGACGTACCTCTGGAAAATGGTCATCCAGCTCCGCCCTAATGTCCTGACTGAGCTGTTCTCTGGTGTCAGCATCCTTAGCCACTACAATAAATTGCGAAAAAGAATTTGTCGGCGGCTCTGGGCTGACGGTAAGCACAAATCGCGGGGCTCCCTCGCCAACATAATAGCTATAATTTTCTATTTCATCACTATGGGTATCCAAAAATTGAGCAAACCGCCTGGAAACTTCATCCGAAGCCTTAATTGAGGCCCCATCATTTAACCTCATGGTGACAATAAGCTCCGGCCTTATAGAAGGTGGGAAAAATTCCTGTCTTACAAACTGCATCATGTAAACAGAGGCAGCGAATATAACCGCCGTGGAAGTCAGCACCAGCTTTTTGTGAAGCAAAAACCAGCCTAAAATACTTCTAAAAATGCTATAAAATTTGTTCTGATATTGGACAGCACCCCCTGACTCATCCAGCTTTACCTTTACCTTTATGAGATAGTACCCATACAATGGCGCAACCATGACGGAAACTATCCAGGAAATCAGCAATGCCATTGTGATTACCGGAAAGAGTGCACTACAAAATTCAGCGGCCACTCCACTGGTAAAACCCACTGGAATAAAGCCGGCGCAGGTGATAAGCGTACCGGTAAGCATGGGCTTGGCAGTAGCCTTAAAAGCATAGCAAGCCGCCTTAAAGCGGTCAAGCCCTTCTTCCAGTTTTACACTCATCATTTCCACTGCTATGATGGCATCATCTACCAAAAGGCCTAAGGCTATAATCAGGGCCCCTAAAGAAACCTTTTGCAAATCTATTCCGAAGGCATACATACCGCAAAATACTGCCGCCAAAACCAAAGGAATACAACCGGCAACCACCATACCGGTTCTGATACCAAGGCTGAGGAAGCTCACTGCCAGAACAATTATTATTGCTTCTCTAAGGGTGCTTATAAACTCTGATATGGATTCCTCAACCACCGATGGCTGATCAGACACTGGATGTATCTCCAGACCTGCCGGCAAATCTTCACCAATACGGGTAATTAAGTTATTTAACTTCCCTCCCAGGGTTATGATATTCCCGCCAGGCTCCATAGAAATGGCAATACCAATGGCCGGCTGTCCATTATAGTACATCATCGGATCTGGTGGCTCTGAGTAGCGCTGCTCGATTTTAGCTATATCACCTAATCGAATAACCTTGCCTCCAGCCTGCATGGTTGCATTTTTTATATCCTCAATGTTTTCAAATGTACCGGAATATCTCAAATAAACATTGTCTGAGCTTGTCTCAATCATGCCAGAGGGAGTCATTTCATTTTGACCCTTCAACGCCTCAGCCAATGCCATAGGACTTACGCCTAACTGAGAAAGCTTGGCATTTTCGATTTCTACGTATACCTTCTGCTTCTGTACGCCTATTAGCTGCACCTTCTGCACACTGTCATTTATTTCTGCCAGCATCATACGACGGATTTTTTCTGCCTCCTGACGCATTTCCTCATAGGTATACCCATCACCGGTAACTGCATATATTGACCCATATACATCATCAAACCGATCGTTATAATATGGACCATAGACCCCATTAGGAAGGTCCTTTTCCACATCCTTGCAAAAATTTCTTACATCCCGCCAGGCTGAGCGTATATCTCCATCATATTTATCATCAAGTCCCACACGAATAATTGTTGTTCCGCTACGGGTGGTACTTTTTACAAAATCAATTCCTGGCAAATCCGCTATTTTGGATTCCAGCTTATCTGTGACCTGAAGCTCCATTTCCTCTGCACTGGCTCCCGGCCAGGCAGCCGTAACAAGCATTTCCCGAATAGTGAAGCTAGGATCCTCCATTCGACCCAGCTTTATGTAGCAAAACACTCCACCTAATACCGCCACTATGATAAAATACCACACCAGAATCCGGTTTTTTAAGGATATTTCTGTGAGATTCACCATATCATTTATCCTCCATTAACCTTATCTTTTGTCCTTCATAGAGTTTATGCACACCGGCAGTAACAACTATATCCCCAGCCGAAAGGCCACTGACCCGTACAGCATTGTTGCCAATGTCCTCAAAGGAAATCTTTTTTAGATGAACGGTATTATTGTCCTTGTCCACCACCCAGACATGGGCATCCGTGCTGGTCTGATAAATTGCCGTAAGCGGCATCATAGCACCAACTGCGCTGGTCTGTGCCTCCGAAACCTTTACACTGGCTGTCATTCCAAGATTCATGCCCTTTGGTGGATTTTGTATTGAAACCCGCACCTTATAGGTACGGGAAAGACTGTCCGCCATGGGAGCAACCTCACGTATAGTCCCATCAACCCTTACATTCTTCAAGGCCCAAAAGGTAACCTCCACCTGTTTGCCCAAGGCTACGTCGGGTAAATGATTTTCCGGTACATTTATCTCTACTTCCATTTCCCCGGTCTGAACCAGAGAAATAACCGGCTGACCAGCTGCCACAACCTGTCCAGCCTCAGCATTCAGCGCAGAAATAACCCCGGACATTGGAGCAGTCAGATTAGTATAATCTAAAGCATTATGCCCCTGTACAGCCCCGGCAATCGCCTGATTATACTGTCCCAAAGCTGCATCATACGCGGTCTGATATTGGTCAAGTACACTGGCTGATACTGCATCCTGAGCATAAAGCTGTTTATAACGGGTGAGATTTGCCTGAGCCAAATCCAGCTGGGCCTTAGCTGCCAACACCTGAGCGTCGCCCTGATTGGACTTCTCGGCTACGTCTCTTGCATCAATAGACATTAAAACCTGGCCTGCGCTAACCATATCACCAAGCTGAACATTTCTGTTTAAAATTTTTCCCCCTACCTGAAAGGAAAGGTTGGTTTCATATCTGCCCCGAACAATCCCTGTGTAAGTACCATCTATAATATCATCACCAATACCTATCACATGGGTTTTGACCAACAATGCCTTTTCCTCTGGCTGCTCACTTTTTCCACAGCCTGACAAAATACCTGTCAGTAAAACCAACATTAATATAAGGAGCCATATCTTCTTCATAGCTATCTTTTTCTCCTTTCGCCAAATACCTCCTGGGCGTCGGCCTTGCCCAATCGCTGGGCCATGTCATGCAAGCATTTTATAATAAGGTCAGTTTCCTTCTGGGAATAGCCTTCAGACAAATAGTTCAATATTCTACGAACAATATCCTTTATTCTTTTCTCAATTTTTCTTCCCTCATCGGTTAGATAAAGCCGTTTAAGCCGTCGATCAGTTGTATCCTGCTGCCGGTATATATATCCCCTTTCCTCCAGCTTTTTTATAACCCTGGTGATTGCCGCCTTATCCACATGGAGATATGCCGTCATATCGTCCTGGCTACAACCCTCCCGATCAAACAGTATCAATAGCATGGAAAATTCAGCGTAGGTAAGGCCTAAATCCATTGAAGCTTCCACTACCAAGGCCTGTATTCTTCTTCTCACTATTCCAAAGGATAGAGATGCACTTAAGTAATCCATAAAATCCCCCAATCCTTCATAAGTACCATTGCATAGTTGATGTACTCAACATTATTATGGTGAAATTTTAACAAAAACAGTTGATTATTTCAATAGGTTTGCAATAAAAAAGAAGCATGATTACTCGTGCTTCTTAAATTCTAACTGCTAAAACTTCCCACAAAAATAGATTATAGAAAGACAGATGTATTATCTATGCTCATACTGCGCTTTTGGCTTGTATTCACTTAGATTCCATTATAAATGAAAAAAACTGTAAAAACGATAGGCGTTCGTTTTTACAGCCTTCTTCCCATTCATTCTATAATGAAAGTGGGTAAATAAAAGAGAGGGGTTATTGCGACACAGGGGAATGTCGCTTATAAGGGGTATATCAAAGATCAAGCAGGAGATACGAATAATCTGTAATTCAGATTTATTCTAGGCTTTCCCTTTGATGTGTATATTATATGATTATCTTATGAGTATGTCAAGGAACTTTTTTAGTATTTTTTTATAAAATTGAGTATATCTTACAAAAAATGTAGGAATTTTTTACACATAACCACGCCAAAATAAACCTTAAATTTAACAACTTATAAAATACAAATATAGCATAGCTCCTCGTATTTACTAGCATTTCTGATAATTTCGGCTCCATCATATATTTATTGATAAATATCCAGAAAAATTTTTCAAAAAATTTATTCCTACAAATATATGATAAAATTTTGAGTAATTTTTGGACTAAATCAGTTATCAACAGTTATTGACTAGATTTAATAAGCAATAATAGTATTTTAAAAAAAATAATCCACAAGCTGTGGCAGTTGTCCACACAACACCTGTGGATAACCCCCATAGCTTGTGGATTTTAACCAGGGCATGTTGATTAAATGAGTTTGCCCATATTCATTGAAAGAACCTTTTTATCAGCATTGTCAAGGCCTGCTGATCAGCTGCTCCCATAGTTTCCCTGGCTGAATGCATTGCCAATATTGGTACCCCTACATCAATAGTACGTATAGGAACTAATGCTGACGCAATGGACCCTAAAGTCGCTCCCCCTGGCATATCACTTCGGTTGACGAACTGCTGATATGATATATCAGCCTCCTGACACAAGGCTTTTATCACGGCCACCCCCTCTGCATCTGAAGCATAGCTCTGTGAGGCGGCCTGCTTTATAACAAGCCCATTATTTAGCACAGGCTTATTTGTGGGATCATTTTTGTCAGGATAATTAGGGTGAAGTCCATGGGCAACGTCTACTGATATCATAAATCCGCCATTTATTCCCAGCCACATTTCTTCCCTTGAATATCCTCTATGAATGTAAATTCTCTCCAACAGCTGCATTAGATTATTGGAACCAGCCCCCTGCTTGCTTCGACTGCCAATCTCTTCATTATCAAAGAAAACAGCCATATTCAGCCCGTCCCCTATACCAGATTTTATACCTGCTAAACATGCCACAACTGAAGTGATGTTATCCAGACGGGGCGATGAAACCATTTCACCAGCTATCCCCAGCTGACACCCGCTCTCATAAGGATATATGTTCAATTCATAGGCCAGTACATCCGCTGTGGCTACACCAGCCTCAATGGCAATAAGCTCATCAAAAAAATCCGTGCTGCCAGCTTTGCCCAGCACCGCTGCCAATGGAAGCA
>JAFVER010000009.1 GCA_017475925.1 Anaerovibrio sp.
GGACCGTAGGTTACAGCCACCTGATCGATGTCCTTCAAAGTCACCCCGGCCTTTTCCAGTGCCTCATCAATAACCGGCATCACATTGACAATATGCTTGCGGGAGGCAATTTCCGGCACCACTCCGCCGAATTTTCTATGTATTGGAATCTGGGTTGCTATGATGTTGGAAAGCACAGTTCTACCCCCCACCAGCACAGCCGCCGAGGTCTCATCACAGCTGGACTCTATTGCCAGTGTAACAATCTTTTCTTTATCCTTATTAACCTTATCCATATTTTTCTCCATATCAATAACCAGCCTTAAATATGGGTATTCCACCTTATTTCGGCATCCTCCACAGGACTGGTATAATATTTCGGTCTCTGGCCTACACTTTTAAAGCCCAGGCCTTCATATAATTTAATAGCAGGAATATTGGAAACCCTTGCCTCTAATGTCATAGCCGTAACCCCACGGGCCTTGACCTCCTCAATTAATTTAAGAAGCATCCGTCGCCCTATTCCCTGACGACGATAGTCTGGAGCTATGGCCACATTGGTAATACTGCCTTCATAGGCCAAAATCCAGCACCCCACATAACCTATTACCTTGCTATTTTCTTCCTCATCAATGGCAAGAAGGTAATATGTATCACTGCTGGAGGCATCACGCCAAAAGGATTCACGGGACCATGGCGTAGCAAAGCACTGTTTTTCCACCTCAGCCACTGCATCAGCATCCTCAGGCACCATTTTACGAAAGCTAATCATTTTATGCGCCTCTTGCCTTCCCCTCCGGGGAAGGTGTCAGCAGACTGGCTGACGGATGAGGTCAGCTTTGCCTGACGCTTTTCCCAAAGGACTTCAGCCTCGGACTTTCTTATATAAATAGGCTCCATGTCCATCACTGAGCCCACCTGGCCTGCTGCCAGCTTTTTTAATCCCGCCATGGCAATATTAGCTGCCCTTGGCATCATTGTATGCTTCGGTGGAATGATGAGATTTTCCGGAAGATTATCCAGCTTGGTCATCTTTTTGGAAACCATATCTCCCACAGCCACCACAGGCCCATCAAGCTCACTGCAAATTTTAATGGCGTCCTCCAAGGCCACCACCTCAATAGACTTTACCTCATCAAAGTCACTGCCATTCCACTTGTAATGTGCAGTGTAAACATTTCCCTTTTGGGCATCTATAAAGCCTGCCACCCTTATTCCAGGAACAGGATAATGCCAGGCAAGCCCCTCCATGGTTGGAATCCCAATAATTGGAATATTAAGGCCATAGGCTATAGCCTTAGCTGCAGCCAATCCAATGCGAAGTCCCGTAAAGGAGCCGGGGCCAATACTTACGGCCACAGCCTCCAAATCGTCTTTTGCTGCTCCTGCCATATTTAGCACCTGCTCCACGTGGGGAAGCAATGTCTCAGAATGTGTCAGTTTATTTTCTACGATTAATTCAGCCAGTAATTTTTTATTATCTGCAACTGCCACGCTGGAAACCATGGTAGCAGTATCCATTGCTAAAATTGGCACAGCTCCTCAACCTCCCGTAAAATATTGGCATACGCCTCCCCGTGTAAATCAAAAATCAGTCGGCGCTCGTTGTCATCGCCATCTGTACGCTCAATAGTAAGCAACACAAAATCATCCGGCAAACAATCAGCAAATTTATCTGCCCACTCTATTACCACAATACCATCAGGAGCATCCACATAATCGTAGAAGCCAATATCCTCCAGCTCATATTCCTGCTCAAGGCGATATAGGTCAAAATGATATAGTGTCAGCCTTCCCTCATATACATTCATTATATTAAAGGTTGGACTGGTCACGTCCTCATCTATGTCCAGCCCCTTTGCCAGATTCTGTGTAAATAGGGTCTTTCCCGCCCCCAGGTCACCATATAAGCAAATCACTATGCCCTTAGAAAAAAAACGGCCCATTTTTTCGCCTATGGCCGCCGTTTCATCCGGTGATTTTGTAATTATTTCAAACATTTTCTCTCCCCAAACTACTGTTAATTCTTACAATTATATATTAATACTAACAAGAAATTCTATCACATTTACCCCCCAACTACAAATAATATCACCTGCATACTGGAGGGGTAGCAGGATTTTTTTTGAGCATGTAGAATTTGTCGAGTAGAGGACTTTAATGAATGCACAAAAAGATCGGAGGTTGTATTTTCATGTCGAGAAGAAAGTATACAATAAACAAGTCCACCTGCAGTATATTTGCCATTATCTGTTCCCTGCTTATCATGCTAATGGCAACGGCGCAGGCCGGTGAAAAGCAGGACGCACCCGTTTGGCGATTGGATGCTAAGTCAGGGGCCGTTTTCCCCCGCAGCTTGCGTTTTATGACGGATGAA
>JAFVER010000089.1 GCA_017475925.1 Anaerovibrio sp.
AAGTCCTGTTTCTTCAATGACACGGACATTCAGCTTGCGGATGGCAATAATACCCTCCAGCATGTCCTCCTCTCCCTCAGGGGAAGGCTGATGCAGCATACCCTTGTAGCCCACGCCGATGGTGCGGGGCTTGTTGGTGTACAGACGTGGTACGATAAAAATTTTGTCCTTGAATTATTCCTCGAGCTTTGCCAAACGGGATACAAAATCCACTACAGCATCCTCGTTGTCACTGGAGCACGGTCCGATAATAAGGGCCAGACGATGGTCCTCACCGGAAAAGATATTCTTGATGGTTTCGTCACGTTCCATCTTTATTTCCTTGTATTTCTTTTTGATAGGGTAATCCTCCATCAGACTTTGAGGTGAAGGGAGAACCCTGATGAATTCCATTTCCATGCTCATATTTATCACTCTTTTCTTGCAAAAATTACCCAAAAAACATCATACGAGTATTGTAACATAGAAAAAGAGCTGCGTCCTAATAATATTTTAGGTCACAGCTTTTTCTCTTAGTAAGGCTTAAAAATTATAGAATGGTTTAGAACAAGATGTATCAGAAGTTTTCTTTTACAAAGCTCTGGGCGAAATCCTGGCATTCTTTAAGACCGTCGGCATCAGGGGTGTTGTTGATCATAACCCCTTCCTTGTATACCTTGGCCCCGTGGTCTTTGCAGCGCTGATGCCAGTCCTGAAGCCATTCCCCGGAGCCCCAGCCATAGGAACCAAAGAGTCCCACAGGGATATTGGCGATTTTATTTTCAGCTTCCTGGAAGAATGGCTCAAATTCAGCTTCCTCCAGCACCTCACAGCCCATGGCAGAGCAGCCAAAAAGAAAGCCGTCATAGCTGTCCATTTTGTCAGCACTGAACTGGTCAACGGAATAAATGTCGGTTTCAGCTCCGGCAGCCTTGGCACCATCCAGCATGGATTCGGCCATGGCCTTGGTATTTCCGGTTCCGGACCAGTAAACAACAGCAATTTTCATAAATTATCAACTCCTATATTAACATTAAAAAATAAGCCAGCTTAAAATTATTATCCAACTTACGCGGCACCCATGACCTCCAAAAGGCTTTCACCGGCCCTGAGTCGGTCACACATGGCGTTTATACAATCGTTGTAGCACTGGAAAAGGTGCTTTTGGGCGGCTTCATTGGTGTACACCTTCCAGAAACCACTGTAGATAAAATTCTGCCCTTTATTTTTTATGAAGGCTTGCACATCTGCCGGCGGATAACCCAGAAAAATACCAATTTCATGGGGGAATCCGTCACAATTAGCGATGCGATTCCTCAGATGCTCCAGCAGGGCAGGGAGCGTATCCTCATTAATTCCCTTTTCCACGGGATAAGCAAAGCTCTTTAGAATATCTATAGCCAGGGGGCGACGAAGAAGGCGGGTCAGGAGCTGTGGCCTGTAAAAAAACATCAGGGTGTGATTCCTTTGCCGTGAAAGCTGGAGGTATGCTAAACCGTGGCATTGGAAGCATTTGGCGTGGTTTTCCAGAAAATTCCGGAAGGAATTATCAGAATCAACTGTAAAAGCCACCATACTGCCACACTTAATGCCCTTAATGGTTGGAGCACAGTGATATGCCATCTGATGTTCATAATTATTGTAAATTGATTTATTCATGGAAATCACCCCCTTGGCTATTTGATATTCTTTCTCAATTACAAACAAAGTATATCACACATGAGAATGGTTATCAATAGCAAAAAACAAAATATAAAAAATATTTTTGTCTGTCCTTGATATTAAATGCAGAAAAAAAGGATTCACCGTGTTGGTGTCGAAGTATACCCTAACATACTATTGATTGTTGCCTTGAAAAATTAATCATGAATTTAGAAATATCTGTCAGCGCAAAGGAGGCTACCTTTGATGCGAAATAATAAATTTTTCATTATGCGAATATTAATAGCGGCACTTATGTTTTTGGTGCTGCTTCCTTCTCGTGTTTTGTATGCGGACACGATTCCCGATACCAGAGAGCCGGTTGATGTGGGGGTTGTTTTGCAGTCGGGGGTAGCCATGACTACGAGTTCAGGGGTATACTATGGCTTTGACGCGGAATTTATGTATAAAATTGCCCAGTATGCCAACCTCAAGCCAATTTTCCATCCGTATAAGGACAATGTTGAAATGTTTAAGGCCTTGGATAATGGGGAAATACAGATGGCCCTCGGTATTTCACCTAATCCTGAGAGGCTTGAGAGGTTTTTGTTTGGCAGCAACGGATTATTTACCAGTCAGGCAAGTATAAGGGTGCGTGACGATGACCCACGATTTAGCTACGGCAACCCGATTGAATACAATGGTAAGGTCCTGGGAGTA
>JAFVER010000090.1 GCA_017475925.1 Anaerovibrio sp.
TAATATTGCTGATTTTGGTTTTAAACATTCAATTTTCACTAATCTCACATTTCCATGTTCTAGAATATTATTTCTAGCTGCACCTGAAAATTCCCCCTTTTATATAAATATTATTTTGTTGTACCAATACCTGCAGATTTTTCCTGGTTTTATATGTCTTGTTGCTATTTTTAAAATTTTGTTGAACTTTTAGAACTAATTTATACCATAAAAAATATGGCTGGAGTTTGATGGAACATCATCAGACTCCAGCCAATTGAAAACATCAGAATTAATTTTCACACATACATAAACATCTTAAATTTATTGTCCAAATATACCATAAATAGCCCCACGACTGTGATTATTCAAACCACCCAAGGCCCCTACTTCCTGACTAAGGGACTGCATACCCTGCTTTATTGCCCAAAGAGCAACCTGACTCTGGGCTCCACTGCTGGCATTGTTAACAGCCTCCGCCGCAATATCTGTATCGTCAACAGTGGACACTGCATCATAGAGGTTTTCCTCCATTACAGTATAATTGCCTGACTGATACTCCAAGCCACTCTGGGCAGCTCCTATGTTGGTAGCCTGATCAAGTGCAGCATTCAAAGCATTATCAACTGTTTCAATAGCACTTCCCAAATCTGAGAAATCTCCCAAATTTATGTTGCTGTTACCATCACTATCCGTCAGTCCCAGCCCTGCGGTACTCATATCACCAAGATTAACTGTTTCATAGCCATTATATGTAGCTACCTGAACTGACTGACTGCCATCCAGTAAATTTTGCCCATTATATTTCACCTGAGCGTTTGAATTAATCTGTGACAAGGTCTGATTAACAGTCTCCTGCAATGCCCCAATATCAGAATTCTGATTTGTGCCATTAGCCGCATTGATCAACGTTTGCTTCAACGAAGACAAAGAGCTAACTGTATTTCCAACTGCACCAGCCGCAACATTCAGCATAGAATTAGAGGTTTGCGTATTACTGTTTGACTGTGCCACACTGCCTATATTGTTATACATCCGCTGCACGATGGCATACTCGGATGCTCCATTGGCCGGACTATAATACTTAGACCCAGTAGATATTCGCTGAATACTGCTGGCCTGTGTTGATTGGGCGCGATTAAGGTTGTTGAGGGAATGATTTATTCCACTCATAACACCACCAATGCTCATAATATCCTCTCCTCACAATGGTACTGTACTACATTCGGACATCGTTTATCAGTATATATAATTTTATCTGTCCTGTTCAACCATTGTCAACAATAATTTAACCACCTATATTTTTTCTCATAAATGAAAATATTTTATTGAAATCACTTTCTAAAAAACTATACTAATATTTAATTTTTTTTGTATAATAGTTACAATGCAGTGGAAGACTTTATTTTTTATATATTTACCCTACGCTAACGGGCGCTAAGGTTCCCTCCTCTTAGGTGGGATATAAGCGCCCATAGCGGTGAGTGTCTACTGTTCAACTTCGAGGTCGTCTTGTTTCACAGGACACTTTCGCATAGGGCGCATTATCCAATCGGCTTTGCCTATTGGATGCTTCCGTAAAGCTCAGGATTCATTCGACTAATATTTAGTGGGAGTTTAAAGCTTCCACTGAATAAGTCTCATTTTACTTAAAAGGAACTTAAAGATGATTCAAAACGCAAAAGTCAATTTATCAGAAATCGCAACAGAAATGGATAATCCTGACACTGCCTCCATTGATGAGCTTTCCACAATAGATATGCTAAAAATCATCAATAACGAGGATAAAAAAGTAGCAGCAGCAGTTGAAACGGCCTTGCCAATTATCTGCCAGGTAATTGATGTAACAGCAAAGCACCTCCGTCAGGGAGGACGGCTTTTTTACATTGGGGCAGGTACATCCGGTCGTCTTGGAATACTGGATGCCGTGGAGTGTCCTCCCACCTTCGGCACTGAGCCGGGGCTGGTGCAGGGCATTATTGCCGGAGGTTATGATGCAATATTCAGAGCTGTCGAGGGAGCTGAAGATTCTACAGAGCTATCCACCAAGGACCTAAAAGAACGAGGCTTTACAAATAAGGATGTGTTGGTGGGCATTGCTGCCTCTGGACGTACACCCTATACGCTGTCCGCCCTGCAATATGGAAAAGAACTGGGGGCGGTTACGGTATCCATTACCTGCAGCCCCGCCTCTCCCATGGAGAAAATTGCTGATTACGCCATTGTTGTACAGCCCGGACCAGAGGTTATTACTGGGTCAACCCGGCTAAAAGCCGGCACTGCCCAAAAGCTTGTTTTAAATATGCTGTCTACCGGAGCTATGATAAAATTAGGAAAGGTATATGGCCATCTTATGGTGGATGTGAAAGCCTCAAACAGCAAGCTTACTGAAAGGGCCATAAGCATTGTGATGAAAGCTGCCTGCTGTGACCGCAGCACTGCACAGACAGCCCTTGATGAAAGTGGTGGCAATGCCAAGTTAGCCATATTTCATATAATATCCGGTAAATCAATTGTTGAGTCCAAAAAGCTTCTGGAGGCTGCTGATGGATATATTGGCAAAGCACTCAGACATTCCATGAAGAATCATAATCAATGAGGTGTTTAAATATGTCGTATAAGGATTTAGCTTTACAAATATTTAATATTACAGGGGGAAAGGATAATATTGCTGAGGCGAAGCATTGTATGACAAGACTCCGGCTTAATCTATTGTCCAGCTCAGATGTTGACGAAGAGGCTTTAAAAAAGCTTGATGGGGTACTTGGTGTAAACATCACTGACAATGAGCTGCAGGTCATTTTAGGGCCTGGTCGGGTCAATGGTGTATATAATGAATTTACAGCTTTACTGTCTGCTACAGAAAAAGTTGGGGAGAATCCCAAACCAGCCATCGGCGATTATAAAGAATTGCAGGCAAAAATAAAAGAAAAAAATGCAACTCCGCTGAAGCTGCTTACCCGACGAATTGCAAGCATTTTTCTCCCTCTTATTCCTGGATTTATCGCCTGCGGACTGATTACCGGTATACTTAATATTGTACTGAAAGTAAGCCCTGACCTTTCAGCTGA
>JAFVER010000091.1 GCA_017475925.1 Anaerovibrio sp.
AGCGGTGAGTGTCTACTGTTCAACTTCAACAAAGTCTTGTTTCACAGGACACTTTCGCATAGGGCGCATTATCCAATCGGCTTTGCCTCTTGGATGCTTCCGTAAAGCATAGGATTTATTCGACTATGATTCAGTGGGAGTTAAAAGCTCCCACTGAATAAGTCTCATTTTACAAATCATCGACATAGTACCACTATGACTGTGGTTTGTCGTCTAGCAATAGACAGTCAATCACCGCAAATATGGACGAACTCATTTAATCAACACGCCCTAGTTAAGTATAAAATAAAAAAAGAAAAATTACCAACAAAAAATCCTAATCTCCGATTATATTAAAAAAATGTGGATAACTCGTGTAATAATCAACATTGAAACACAAGTTATCCACATAGTTATCCACTTTTTGAAAAAATTGTGGATAATTTTCTTCAAAGCTATTGACAAGAGAAATTTAGAACGAATAACCGATATAAAATTCTCTGATTCAAATTTCTGATATCAAAAAATTATTGCAAGCCAGTTGTATTGCCCCCCAGTTAGCTTTTCGCATGGCATACACACATTATACATGTGGCAGCATTAATTTTCTTTAATATATTATATCCACAGCATAGCCGCCATCATTTAATGCCTTTATTATTTTTTTGATGTGGTCATGATTGTGGGTTTCTACTGTTATATCCAAAGCAACCTTTTTAAAGCTGTCGGTAACCTTTGATTGATTGTGATCCAGCTTTGTAACATTGGCATTGGCCTCTGCTAAAATTCTTGAAACGTTCATCAATTGGCCAGGCTTATCTGGCAGCTGTACAGAGAAGCAAAATACTCGTCCTCTGGCAATAAGGGCCTTGTCAATAAGTGCTGATATGGTAGAGATGTCGATGTTACCTCCACTGACAATAGCAGCCACCTTCTTTCCTTTAAATGACAGCTTGTTAAGCGCCGCTAAACTGAGGACACCGGCGCCTTCGGCAATAAGCTTATGCTTTTCAATAAGGAACAGAAGGGAGGACATGATTTCCATTTCTGAAACTGTAATAATCTGGTCAAGATATTTTTTACAGAAGGCATAGGTAAGGTCACCAGGGGTTTTTACAGCGCAACCATCTGCCACGGTATCAACTGCGGAGAGACTGGATACCTGTCCACGGATAAAGGAATTTTCCATACAGGCAGCCCCCTCTGGCTCTACCCCAATGACCTTTACCTGTGGATTTACAGCCTTTGTTGCCAGGGCAACTCCACTGGCAAAGCCGCCACCGCCGATTGGAACCAGAATAGCATCCACATCCTTTAGCTCATCGATTATTTCTAGGGCGGTGGTTCCCTGCCCTAAAAGCACCTCTTTGTCATTAAAGGGATGAATGTAGGTGTAGCCCTTCTTTTTTTGTAATTCTAATGATTTTTCATAGGCATCGTCGAAGGTGTCGCCATGGAGTACCACCTCAGCACCTAAAGCCCTTGTGGCTTCAACCTTCAGAATAGGTGTGATAGCCGGCATACATATAACCGCATGAGCGCCTAGCTCTTTGGCAGCAAAGGCCACACCCTGAGCGTGATTTCCTGCGGAGGCCGTGATGACTCCCCGTTTCTTTTCCTCATCAGACAGCTGACATATTTTGTTATATGCTCCCCGTAGCTTAAAGGAGCCTGTATTTTGGAGATTTTCAGGCTTAAGATATACATTATTTCCACACATATCAGAAAAAAATGGACTTTCAATAAGCTTGGTTTTCTTCACAACTCCGTCTAATTGCTTAGCTGCATTATATACATCAGCAATGGTGGTATTTGCGACGATTTCCTCTATGGTGGTTTGTTCAGCTTTAACTTCTTCTGTCATGTTGTTACTCCTTGCTCGTAGTAATTTGGTTTAGTGTAACACTATAAAAATTTACTGTCAATTTAAAAAAACAGCACCGAGTATATCAGTGCTGTTTCAAAGGTAGCATATGATTTTTGGTATAAGGCAGAATTACAGCTCATACAAAACCACCTTATTTTGTTTTAGACTCTTTTGAACATCAATAACCCTTTGATTGCTGCTTCCCCGGAAGCTGAGGGAAATATCCCGCTTCCATTCTTCATAGGGACCATCTACTAAAACATCAAGTTCTCCAAGCAGTTCCACCTGCTCCGGGGTACCATTTAGTATCTGTTCAATGGTATAACCGGTATAGCACCATACATCAAGGTTATGCTGGTGGAGCTTTCTGGCCAGCTCTGCCAAAGGCTTTGGTTGGCAGAAGGGCTCCCCGCCACTGAAGGTGGCACCGGACAGCAACGGGTTTTTTAGAATAGTCTCCAGCAGCTTGTCAGTGTCCTCTGCATATCCTCCAGAAAAATCATGAGTTTGTGGATTTTGACAGCCAATACAATTATGGGGACATCCCTGAGCGAATATGGTAAATCGATACCCTTCGCCGTCTACGATGGAATCATTGACTGTTCCTGCAAGCTTAATTAAGGCCATGTTTTACACGATCATGCTCCTCTGAACGCTTGGCATTGTTCCACCGGTCAATGGTGCCTACCAAATATCCGGTAATGCGACGAATACGTTCAAATTTTGCAGGCTGAAGAACATAATCCAGGGCCACAGAGCCTTCCTCAGCCGGAGAGATTGTCAGGCTGCTGAGTTCCTCGTTATTTTCCTCCTCCAGCATGTCGATGTAGCTTATAATCTCCTGTTCGCTGACATCATTTAATCCTTTTACAGTAACTTCAATTCCATTAACAATCACTTTCATCATTCCTTTCTGTTAGCTCATAGCCTTGGCCCGCTGTACCACCCGGCGGTATTTGTGGGCGGCCTCCGATCGTCCGCAGCGAGGGCATACATCATAAATAATACCGTTGTAACCACAAACCGGATCACGGTCTACCGGATGATTAACTGAACCATATCCAATACCGTTGTCGTGCATACAACGAATAATGGCCTCAAAGGCTTTAAGATTTTTGGAAGGATCCCCATCCATTTCCACATAGCTTATATGACCAGCATTTGTAAGGGCATGATATGGTCCCTCGATTCTCAGCTTGTCAGCCGCTGCAATGGAATAATTAACCGGTACATGGAAGCTGTTTGTGTAATAGTCCTTGTCGGTTACCCCGGCTATGCGACCATATTCCTTGCGGTCAAGCTTTACAAAGCGACCGCTGAGACCCTCCGCCGGAGTTGCCAGCAGGGTGAAATTAAGACCGGTTTGCTGAGATTTTTCATCCATACGCTTTCGCATATGTCCAATTATATCAAGGCCCAATTTTTGTGCCTCGGCAGCTTCGCCATGATGACTGCCGATAAGAGCGGTCAGGCACTCGGCCAATCCGATAAAGCCCACGGATAGTGTACCGTGTTTAAGCACCTCAGCAACACTGTCATCAAGCCGCAGCTTATCCGAATCAATCCATATACCCTGTCCCATAAGGAATGGGTAGTTTCGGACTGTTTTACTGCATTGTATCTTAAAGCGGTGCAGCAGCTGTCGAAATACCAGTTCAATAATGCTGTCCAGCTCTCGATAGAATACCTTTAAATCCTTTTTGGCCTTTAGTGCCAGGCGAGGCAGATTGATACTGGTGAAGCTGAGATTGCCCCGTCCGCAGGTAACCTGACGTTCCTTGTCATATACATTGCCGATTACCCTGGTGCGACAGCCCATGTAGGCCACCTCAGTATTGTAGTCACCCTTTTTATAGTATTGAAGATTAAATGGTGCATCAAGAAAACTGAAATTAGGGAAAAGACGCTTGGCTGAGGTACGGATAGCCTGTTGAAACAGGTCATAATTCGGATCGTGACGGTTGTAGTTTACCGTCTCCTTTACCTTGAATATCTGTACTGGGAAAATGGGAGTTTCGCCATTTCCAAGACCAGCATCCGTGGCCTTTAAGAGGTTTCTTATTACCATGCGACCCTCCGGTGAGGTGTCAGTACCGTAATTAATGGAGCTGAATGGTACCTGGGCTCCAGCCCGGGAATTCATGGTATTGAGGTTATGAATAAATGCCTCCATGGCCTGATAGGTAGCATCCTCTGTGGAATCCACTGCTGCGGTTACCGCATAATTATGGGCCCGTTCAGTCTGATTTGGAGATATGAACTGATAATTGTGGCTTTCTTGATGAAATGGAAGAAAGTCAATCAAAAGCTGCTTATATTCATCGGTTTTACCCATTGCTATCTCCATAGGCAGGCAACGGCGGATTTCCTTAGCCAGCAGCTTGGCATCCGCCAGACTCATGCTGAGAACAGCGGTAAAAAAGGCAATCAGGCCTTTGAAATATTCCTTGCGGAAGGTCTTGGCAACCCCCGGCGCCATGGCATAATCAAAATTTGGAATGGACTGTCCGCCGTGCATTTCATTTTGATTTGCCTGAATAGCTATGCAGCCCAGGGCAGCATAGGATCTGATACCATTCGGTTCCCGCAAAAAGCCATGGCCAGTGGAAAAGCCGTCAGTAAACAGCTTTATCAAATCAATCTGGCAGCAGGTTTCGGTTAACATATAAAAATCCTTGTCGTGGATATGGATGTCACCATCAATATGGGCGGCTGCAATATCCTTCGGCAGGATGTAATGGTCTATATAATACTTTGAGCCCTCAGAGCCATATTTCAGCATGGTGCCCATGGCAGTATCAGCGTCAATATTGGCATTCTCTCTTTTTATATCTGCATCGGCCGAGGCCTTGAAGGTCAGCTCATCATATATATCCATCAGGCTTCCCTGGGCTTCGCGGATTTTGGTGTGCTCTGCCCGATACAGGATATAGGACTTGGCGGTGCTGGCATAATTGTTGCGGATAAGCACTTTTTCCACAGCATCCTGAATATATTCTACCGATGGAATATCCTTGTCGGCAATGGCCTTTTCAACCTCTTTTGTAAGCCCTTCCAACACTTTTTGGGAAAATGTGTCGTCTATGGACTCCAGGTTAGCCTTTCGGATGGCATCCGTAATCTTATGAGGAATGAAGGGGACAACATCACCATTTCGTTTTCGTATATTGTGTATAATACCAGTCATGTAATTTACCCATCTCTTTCTTAAAACTGAAGCTATTTTACTATATGTAGTGGTTGATGTCAATGCAAGCTACTATATGTTGTGTTTGCGTTGTCCACAGAACAATATGAATAGTTTTAAAGGAAATGTATATTTATGCATAAATACATATGGTGTAATTAATGAAATGCGAAATATCGCTCTTAGAGTGAAGCGATTTATTTATGTAATGAATATACTATCCATGTATATAAAAAATTGGGGATAAGTTGATAAAAAAAGAGGCCGAAAATAAATGATAAATTTTCAGCCTCTTTGTAATGATTATTAGTTAACAGTTGGTTCGTTGATAACGCTGACAATTGGATAAGGAATGACAATGTCCTCTTCCCTGAACCGTTTTGTCAGTTCTTTGATAAATTCATGCTTCATCTTGTATTGGTGGGAAAAATCCTGGCAATTAAGTGAAATACTGAATTGAATAGCACTATCACCAAAGGTATGAAACAAGAAAACCGGCTCAGCGGTGGAGATGGCTTCCTCTGGTGAAAGCTCCCCACGCTTCTGCAATATGTCCCTTGTGACATCATTCTGAACCTTTTTGGCTACCTCTATGGTTATTTCTTCCACCTTATCCAAATCGCTGTCATAGGCTACACCGCATTGGATTTTAATTTTTATATCCTCAGCAGGCATACTAAAATTAGTTAATATGGAAGCGGCAATTTGCTTGTTTGGAATGATTATGGTGTTTCCGGCGATGTTGGACACGGTGGTGTATCGCCAGGTTATGTCAGATACCTGTCCGTCCTGGCCGGTGCTTAGACGAATATAGTCACCGATTCGAAGCTGGCGGGAAAAAATAAGAAAGAAACCGGAAAATAAATTGGCCATTCCATCCTGCATACCTAAAGCAACTG
This sequence comes from Anaerovibrio sp., assembly GCA_017475925.1. Taxonomy (GTDB): domain Bacteria; phylum Bacillota; class Negativicutes; order Selenomonadales; family Selenomonadaceae; genus Anaerovibrio. The sequence goes on from JAFVER010000091.1 coordinate 5,933, forward strand.
CCATACCACCAATACCCATGGCGGTAATGATTGGAGCAATGGAAACTCCACATTCGGCTAAAATAATGATAATACCTATGCAGTAGACGATCAATGAGATAATGTTACTCAGCAGGGAGGTCTTTTGCATGTTATCGTGGTGTTCAATGGCAGTGTCTACCATAGCATTGATGGCGCGGGATATGCATCTGAGAATTGTAAAGGCCAAAATTGTAAAGAGCAGGTAGGACAGCAGGTGGTCAACCGGTGCAGGAAGGCTTAAAAGCTTTACCACGAAATATACATAGGAAGCCACTATAAATAATAGAGGTAATCCCTTACACCCATGAATAAGGGCGGTTTTCAAATTGACCTGTTGCAGCACAGGATGATTGTTAATATAATTGCTTACCTTTTTGTTAAGGTAGCCACCCAGGATTATTGCCAATATCATGCCAGCTATAGGTGGAACAATGGTATAAAGCAGCTCCAATGGGTCTTGTTGGGATATATAGTTTAAAAATCGGTGCATATCAAAGTCGAGTAGTTCATTTGAGTTCATAGAAGCCTCCTTAGCGACAAAAAATTACATTAAAAATATCAAACTTATGACTTCATCATTATAACGCAATTATCTGATTTTTTCCTTAAAAATTGTCGAGGTATAGTGTGGATAATTACAAAATATATAAAGGTAATTTTCAGTAATTGTCGAACTATTTCTTATATAGACTGTATAATTGCAGTAATAAGTTGAAATCGGGGGGGGAGCCTTATGATAATAAAGAGAATATTTCTTATTGTGTTGGACAGCTTTGGCATCGGCGCGGAGCCTGATGCAGGGGAGTTTGGTGATGCAGCTACAGTTAATACCTTGGCAAGCGTGGCTGCATCAGACAAATTTAACGTGCCAAATATGAAGAAAATGGGGCTGTTTAACATTGATGGAGTTACTGTAGGGGAAAAGGAAAAGGAGCCAATTGCTTCCTTTGCCAGGCTGCAGGAAATGTCAAAGGGGAAGGATACTACTATTGGGCATTGGGAAATTGCTGGAGTGGTGTCTGATACTCCACTTCCGACATATCCAAATGGCTTTCCGGAGGATGTTATAAAGCAGCTGGAGTCGGCGTTCGGTCGAAAGGTTATTTGTAACAAGCCGTATTCCGGCACTCAGGTTATTCAGGATTATGGCAGAGAGCATATGGATACTGGGGCACTTATTGTTTATACCTCGGCAGACAGTGTGCTGCAAATTGCAGCGCATGAGGATATAGTTCCTGTAGAGCAGCTTTATGAATATTGTCGGCAGGCCCGTAGGATAATGACAGGTGAACATTCTGTAGGGCGGATTATAGCCCGACCTTTTGTGGGAGAGTATCCAAATTTTGAACGGACGCCACGGCGCCATGATTATTCCATGGAACCACCGGGAGATACGATTCTGGATTTGCTGAAGGTGGCTGGTAATTCTGTTGTAAGCATTGGCAAGATAAATGATATTTTTGCCGGAAGAGGAATCAGTCGGCATATGTCCATTGAGGATAACATCGATGGTATGAATAAGGCATTGGCAGAGCTGGAGCGGGATTTTTACGGGCTGTGTTTTGTCAATCTGGTGGATTTTGATATGAAATATGGTCACCGGCGGGATGTGGATGGCTATGCAGCAGCCTTAAGTGCCTTTGACCAGCAGCTTGGGGAATTTTTGAAAAATATAAAGCGCAATGATGTGCTGATAATCACCGCTGATCATGGCTGCGATCCAAAGGGTGCCGGCACTGACCATACCAGAGAGTATGTGCCGATGCTGATTTACGGCGAAGGTGTAAGACCAGGTGTAAATCTTGGCACCAGAGAAAGCTTTGCCGATATAGCAGCTACCATCAGTAAGATAATCAGAATACCATATAAAACCAGGGGAAAGAGCTTCTGGGATGAAGTAAAGAACGGATGAGTTTAGTAAAACGAGACTTATCAGTGGGAGCTTTAAACTCCCATTGAATACTAGTCGGGTAAATCCTGAGCGTCTGTTAGCGTAGGATAAAATTAAATTGGTGCATTAAAAAAGAAATATCAAGAAAAACGCCAGACTTTTACTTCAGTCTGGCGTTAAAATTTTAATCAGAGCTTACATCAATGAATAAAAACTTTGATGATTTAGAAATAATACTTAGGGAGCAATGGATAGGCTCAATAAAGGACATATCAGCGCTGTCTAAGGCATTTGAAAGGCCCTACGTTCGTGGCTATGATAAATTTAAGACTCGTAGTGCAATGCTGATTATTGGGCCTGAAAGCAGGGGAAAGGTTTATGGGGTACGCTGTATAAGTAATATTATGAAAAAGAAAATGGTGTTAAAGATATGACGGAAGGATCACTGACTGCATTGAAGTCTTCTTATCATGAGTTGGAGATTATTGAAAAGAATCCTATATGCCCTAAATTATCCAATCCGATTTAAGAATTTTGCATATAGACCAATAAATTCCAGAACCTATCGAAACATCGGGTTACTTTTCACTAAAACAACTAGTATATATCTCAATATGTTTATCATCCTTTAAGCCATAGATATTTTGTGTTTTTGAGCATATAATTGTCCTTTGCTTCGGCTTTACGAACTATATCTATTGCTTCATTTACGTGCATGATGACATGGCATTGTAAAAACCTCTTTATTTATGTCTTTGATATCAAAAATTTCCAAATGTGGTTAGTTATAACAAAGTTCAAGAATGTCGGGTGTATTTAATAGGATTTTTTTTCATTAATGCAGAATGGAGCACCATAAAGCTTTAATTTGATTGGATTTAGTAGAGATATAAGATTGCTACTGGTCCAATATTATATAGCTGGCGGTGGGTACATGGGTAAATTGCTTACAACGGAGTCATACAGAATCAGAGAAGCAGCCGAAGTAGTATATTCAAATGTTAGTACAGGGGCGGATATAGAAGGCAATCAGCTTTTGTATCAGCTGAAAATGTGCATTAGAAAAGCTAATAAAATTGATATAGCAGTTTCCTTTCTCATGACTTCAGGGATAAAACTGATAATTGATGATTTGAAAAAAGCAGCTGAGCGGGGAGTAGAGATAAGAATTCTTACGGGTAAATACCTGAATATCACCCAACCAGAGGCATTATATATCATTAAACTAAACCTTGGGGAGCGTGTAAAGCTTCATATGTATGACGAAGACAATCGCTCATTTCATCCAAAATCATATATGTTTGAATTTGATAACTGTAGCCTGGTTTTTGTTGGTAGTTCAAATATCTCTAGGTCAGCTCTTACTAATGGAATAGAGTGGAATTATAATTTTAGAAGTGATGTGGATCCAGAAAACTACGTACGATTTAAGAACACCTTTCAGGAATTATGGGAAAATCACAGCTACGAACTGGATGATGGTAGATTACAGCAGTATTCGAAAAGCTGGCATAAGCCAGTGATTTACAATGAATTAAAGAGATTTGAATACGAAGGTTCAAATGTTGCAGCTTTGTATGAGCCAAGGGATGCCCAAATAGAGGCACTCTATGCATTGCAGAAATTGCGGGAGGATGGTGGGTGTAAAGGGCTGGTGCAGGCAGCCACTGGTATTGGTAAGACGTATTTGGCCGCCTTTGATTCGAAGGCTTTTAGGCGGGTTTTATTTGTTGCTCACCGAGAAGAAATTTTATATCAGGCGGCAGTTTCCTTCGGAAATATTCGTAATAATGATACAAAAGGATTCTTTATGAATAATCATAAGGATGTTACCAGTAAGCTGATTTTTGCTTCTGTTGCCACCTTAGGTCAGGAAAAATATCTTACAGAAGAATACTTTGCCAGGGACTCTTTTGATTACATTGTTATTGATGAATTCCATCATGCCGTTACACGCCAGTATCAACGGATAATAGAATATTTTAAACCAAAATTTTTGCTTGGCCTGACGGCTACACCAGAGCGAATGGATGGTCGAGATATTTTTTCTTTGTGTGACTACAATATCCCATATGAAGTTAATTTGGCAGAAGCCATTAATAAAGGCTGGTTGGTACCATTTCATTATTATGGTATTTATGATGATACAAATTATGATGCCATAGATAGACAAAATGGACATTATCAAATTCAATCCCTGACGAGAGCTTATATCGCTAATGGTCAACGTAACAGCCTTATTATGGAAAATTATAGGAAATATGCCCGTAGGCAGGCAATGGGATTTTGTTGTTCCAGGGAACATGCTGAATCCATGGCAAAGTATTTTTGTGAAAATGGAATAAAAGCTGTGGCTGTTTATAGTGGTGATAGGGGTGTTTATGCACAGGACAGAGATAAAGCTTTATATGAATTAAAAAAAGGAAATATTGACGTTATTTTTTCGGTAGATATGTTTAATGAAGGTGTGGACATAAGAGAACTTGATTTGGTGATGTTTCTAAGACCTACAGAATCATCGGTAATTTTTTTACAACAGCTAGGACGTGGACTTCGAAAATATCATGGAAAGAATTATCTTGTTGTACTTGATTTTATAGGTAATTATGTAAATGCTGAACGGGTACAAAAATATCTGACAACTGCCTATCAATATGGTAAAGAACCTAAAAAGTTTGGAGGTTACCATGTTCCTGGTGAAAATCCGTATCCAGATGGCTGTCGGGTGGATTTTGATATTAAATCGCTAAAAGTCCTAGAGACTCTACAGCACAGGGAACAAACATATGCAGATATTGTTGATGAAGAATTTCAGCGTATTTGCAGCGTATTGGGTGGCAGGCACCCGTCACGGATAGAATTATTTAATCAAATGAGTGGCGACATATATGATATTTGTATACATAAATCCAATCTTAATCCATTCAGGGATTATTTAGGTTTTTTAAAAAAGCATGCCTGTCTTAACAGTGATGAAAAAATTTTGTTTAATAGTTATGCAAAGGATTTTTTCTATTGGTTGGAAACTACCGATATGACCAAGGTGTACAAAATGCCGGTGTTGGCAGCTTTTATTGCAAAAGGGCACGTTACAGGTCATGTTTCCAGGTATGATGTATTGTCCAGCTGGAAGGACTTTTTTAAAAGCAATCGAAATTGGCGTGATTTAAGTGGTGTAACCTCATACCAAGAATACTTGTCCAAGAATGATAATTGGCACGATAAGAAAATTAGGGAGATGCCTATAAAATATTTAAAGAGTTCTGGCTTGGGATACGTGAAGGATCAGGCCTTGACGGAGGATAATTATTTGGAATTTGACGATAAAGTCAAAGAAATTATATCTTTATCAGGGGTATATGAACAGGTAAAGGATATTCTTGCCTACAGGGTGCAGTATTATTATTGGCGACGGTATAGAAATGCCATATTGACAGAGGAATAGGAGAGGATTTATGCTTAAACATGTGGTGTCGGAGACACTTTATTATTATAAAAAGCATGCAATTGAATTTGCCGCAAATACTCAGCAGGTGGATTTCTCAGAAATACAAGATAAATTTATTTCGCTGTTACCCAAGCATGGCGCGATTTTAGACCTTGGCTGCGGTGCGGGCCGTGATACAAGGAAGTTTACTCAAGCAGGGTTTAAAGTGGAAGCCTGGGATGGCTCACCAGAACTTTGTAATATTGCCAGCAGATATTCTGGGATTGTAGCTAAGAATAAATTATTTAGTGAGCTCAAGGAAAAAATGCAATATGATGGAATATGGGCCTGTGCCTCCATTCTCCATTTATCGCGGTCAGAGCTTGGTGATACGTTAAACAGGATTGCTGCTGCTCTAAAAACTGGAGGAGTTTTTTATACATCCTTTAAGTATGGAAACTTTGAGGGAATGAGAAACGGTAGATATTTTATAGATATGACGGAGAAAACCTTTACTCTTTTTATGAAAGATTATCATGATTTTAAAATAATTGACCTGTGGCGTACTGGTGACGCTCGCCCTGATAGGGAGGATGAACAGTGGCTTAATGCTATTATGAAAAAAATATAACTCGGATAAAAATAGAGGCTTTTGCAATACTTGGAATCTTCCAGGCATTGTAAAGGCCTCTTTATTTATGTCTTTTATAAATGTCAATAATGGCGTCAATAAGCTCCTTGGCTTTATCATCAAGATGAGGATATATACGGATAAGTTCTTCTAAGCGTGGATCGATTGATGAATGTTCAGCTGATACACCTTTATGACCAGGGACAAAATAATCAATTGGTACAGAAAGGGCCGTTGAAAGTTGCTGTAAATCCTCTGACACTATACCTGTAGTGTATCCCCGCTCCCAATTGGATATAACCTGAGATGATTTATGTATCCGTTGTCCTAGCTCCACTTGGGTAAGGTCCAGTTCTTTACGTCGCTCTTTGATTTTATAGCCGATGTTCATGCCCTATCCACCTCAATGGATATTATACAGAAAAAAGGGGAGATAACGGCAAATATAACGAAGAATGAGATAAACATTGATAATTAACGCGATTGGTTATAGAATTGTCATATAAGTATGTTTTGTGATGGACTCTAACAAAAGAATGTTAAGTGCAGCGTTTTGTTTAGCCGTCACTTTTCTTTTATACGATAACTAACGGATTTCGTTAATAAGGGAGATATAGATGTGGTGTAAGGCCTGTAAGATTGAAACTTTAGAAGATAAATGTCCGGTTTGTGGACAGCCGACAGATGTGGATATACCTGTGGAAGTGTATTGGTGTGGTCATTGTAAGACACCTATTTTATACAGGGTCAACGAGGCAGAAAAAGAGAGCTGTCCATTATGTCATAGTTCTGTGCATTATTTGTGTGCCGATTTGCGGCCGGTTTTTCCCCAGGAAAGACTCCTTCTAGAATTGATATGGAAGCTGGAGCCTAATTCTTTGGTTAATAAATCAGTTTGGGCAAGCAACAGCCGTTTTTACATTGATGGCCAGGCGAAGACTGTATCTATGGCTTTGTACAAAAAGCAGAATGTTGATGAACTGAGACAGGATTTGGAAAAATATCAACAAGAAAATGATAATAGGCCGTTTAACAGATTTATTACTAGCTTTGTGGAGGCCAATAAACAGCATTTAGCAGAAATTATTGAAGAAGCCCATACCTTTATTTGCACTGAAGCAGATAAGTATCCTCAGGAGAATATTGTGCTGTCTTTTTCTGGTGGAAAGGATTCTACTGTTACAGCGGATATTGTTACAAAGGCACTCAGCAACCCCAGTCTGGTGCATATTTTTGGTAACACAACATTGGAATTTCCTATGACTGTTGAATACGCCAGAAGGTTTCGTGAAAACCACCCTCAGGCTATTTTTCAAATAGCAGAAAATAAAGAACAGAGCTTTATGGATATGTGTGCTGAAATTGGTCCACCGGCCAGATTGATGCGGTGGTGTTGCTCTATGTTTAAAACTGGGCCTATTACCAGGGTAATCAACAATTTGTTCCGCAATCAACAGATTTTGACCTTCTATGGTATTCGTCGGTATGAGTCCGTAAGCCGTAGTAAATATAACCGGGTAGAGAAAAATACGGAGTCTGTGAAAATTCAGCAGCAAACCGTGGCCGCTCCGATTTTTAATTGGAAAGACTTGGATGTGTGGCTGTATATATTTTCTGAAGCTGTGGATTTTAACGACGCATACCGTTTGGGCTACGACCGGGTGGGCTGTTGGTGTTGTCCTAATAACAATAACCGGGCTCAATTTTTATCCAGCATATATATGCCAGAAAAAACAGCTGCGTGGAAAAACTTTTTAATAGATTTTGCTAAGAAAATTGGTAAACCAGACCCAGAGGTTTATGTGGAGTCAGGTAAATGGAAGGCACGACAGGGAGGCAATGGTTTGTCAGCAGCTAAATCTGTAAAATTGCAGTTCACTAACTGTACAGCTGAAGATAATTCCAAGATATATAAATTGTTCCGTCCTTATAGTGATGAATTGATAAATATGTTTGTTCCCTTTGGTCGGATAGCACCGGAATTAGGACAAAAGCTGTTACAGGAAACTATTGTTTTGGACAGTGCCACTAATGTACCCATATTGTCTATTCAGCCCTTTGTCCAGGAAGGCTATGAGCACGCAGTCAAGGTTAAGACCATGAATGTGAAGGATTATGAAGCTATACAGCGCATGGTAGGTTATCAAATCCGTAAGTACAATGCCTGCCGACGGTGCTTGAAATGTGAATCGTTGTGTAGAACTGGGGCTATATCTATTGTGGGGGACAGCTATTATATTGATGGAAGGAAATGTGTTCACTGCAAAAAGTGCATGAATGCCAAATTCTTGGCTGGTGGTTGCACTATGGACAAATATTTAAGAACAAAGTAAGCAATGTGAGGTTTTGAAAATGAAATTTAGAAGCCATGAAACTTTTTTTATCCGTAAGGGTTGGCTTAGTAAGGGAATGAAATATGTTAAAAACTATGATGATGTGTTTGTCAGCAAAGACCCTAAGCCAATGGATAGACTGGGGCTTGGCTCTAATATGGTCAAATCTTTACGCTATTGGATGCAGGCGACTGGTCTTACTGAGGAACCTAAAAGTGGTAAAAGGACTCAAAAATTTACTGATGTAGGGGATATTATATTTCATAATGACCGTTACCTAGAGGAACAAGGGACTTTGGCGCTGATTCAATGGCAACTGGCCAGAAATAAAGATTTAGCTACATCCTGGTTTTATTTTTTCTATATTTTTAAAATGCAGGAATTTACTAGAGAAGATTTTGTTCAGGGCCTGAAAAACTATGTTTTGATGGAGAATGCCGGGGAGGCTGCTGCGGACCGGTCATATCAGGATGATTTTAACTGTATCATTAACACTTATTTGTCAAGGTATAAGACCAGTACAAGATATACTTCTCCGGAAAATAATATTTCTTGTCCATTGGGTGAACTGGGATTAGTGGATGTTGCCAATCGGGAACGTAAACTATATAAGAAAACAATGCTGTCTTCATCGCTGCTGCCGGCGTGGATTGCTCTGGCCATTATCCTTTTGGCACATAAGGATAAAAAGGAAATACCCATTTCTGATTTGTTAAACGGTGAAGGGAGCATAGGTCGGGCTTTCAACTTGGACATGACTTCATTATTGGATATTTTGCGCCGTATGGAAAATCGGGAAACAATAAGGATTGTCCGAACAGCAGGGCTGGATGTAGTGAGAATATTGACAGATAAAACGGCTTTAGAATGTATCGGGCAGTATTATCAGGAAATTATAGCAGAGTGACAGGTGAAATATGAAAGATATGATAAGTGTGGAGACTGGTTTTCAAAACTCGGTGAATTTGGGTTTTGACCTTCATAATGTAGAAAAAGCAGGAAATTTTATTCCTACCAATGCTGCTTTGGATTTTATGGAAGATATTTTCAAATCAGTTAGGGATGATGCCATAGACCGGGCACGGGTACTGATTGGGCCCTACGGCAAGGGAAAATCTCACATGGTACTCACCGCACTGGCCTTACTTTTAAAAAGGGACATTAGTATATTTACGCATCTTTTGCCTAAATTGGAGGAGCGACAGGAACTAAAAGTATTGGTTGATGAATACTATATGTCAGAAAAAAAGTTATTGCCAGTAATAATTACCGGCAGCAGCGGCAGTATCGCTCAAGCATTTTTGATTGCTTTGGAGAGGGCATTGCGGGATGATGATTTGCTGGATGTAATGCCGGAGACCAACTATCAGGCGGCAATTCGTTGTATTGATAAATGGCGGGAAGAGTTTCCAGATACATATAAAGCTTTTGTGGAAAATATATCAGGGAGTGTCGGGGATTTTGTAGAACGGCTGCAAGAATTTGATATCACAGCATATGACGAATTTCAAAAATTATATCCTTCCCTAACAGCCGGTAGTACCTTTAATCCTTTTTTAGGCTTTGATGTGGTTGAACTTTACGAAAATGTAGTGAAAAATATTAAGCCGAAGGGATATACTGGTATATTTGTCGTTTATGATGAATTTAGCAAGTATTTGGAAGCCAATATTAAATACACAGCTGTTAGCGATACCAAGCTGCTACAGGATTTTGCCGAAAAATGTAATCGGAGCGGAAAAGACCAGATACATTTGCTGTTGATTTCCCATAAGGAAATTGCCAACTATATCGATCAGCTGCCGAAGCAGAAAACTGACGGCTGGCGGGGGGTGTCAGAGCGGTTTAAACATATTCATTTCAGCGATGAATACACACAGACCTATGAAATAATTGATACGGTAATAAAAAAGAATAAGGCTAAGTGGATAAAATTTACAAAAAAACATACTGCCAAATTTGGCATTATCGAAAAATATTACAAATCCCATGAAATGTTTAACGATATTTCGGCCGATAGGGTAATGAACATGTTGCTGGGGGCCTATCCTTTACATCCGGCCTCCTTGTTTATATTGCCCAGATTATCGGAGAGGGTAGCCCAAAATGAACGTACGCTGTTTACATTTCTTTCGTCGGATGGTTACAGTACATTGACAGCATTTCTAAAGACAAACAGCGAAGATGGATTTTCGTTGATAACACCGGATTATGTTTTTGATTATTTCCAGCCATTGATGGAAAAAGAGGTTCATACTGGAACTATTTATAAAAATTATGAGTTGGCAAAAAAAATATTGATGAAAATCACAGATAATGAATTGGAACAAAAAATCATTAAGATTTTGGCTGCTATCTATATGGTGGAGCAGTATGATGTTATCCGCCCTGTGAAAGAGGAATTACAGCATATATTGGAGCCGGGGTACACCTGTGACCAGATAGACCGGGCCATAGATGAATTGATTGCCAAGGAATATGTAATATATCTGAAGAGAAGTAATGGATATCTGTGTTTGAAGCAGTCCTCCGGAATAAATATTTACGCCAGGATAGCTGACACTAAAGAAGCACACGCCCAGGCTGACATAAAGAAAATATTAAACACGTTGAATTTTGACCGCTACATGTATCCGGCCCGTTATAATGACGAGAAGGAAATGACGCGGTTCTTTGCCGTGGAATTTATTTATGCAGCAGAGGTTACTGCCGATGTAAATTGGGAAATAAAAAGTGAAGGTGTTTCTGCCGATGGGATTGTCTATGCCATTATTTCCGACTCCGAGGAAGAGCTTAACGAAGCTGTTAGGGTTATTGCGGGTACAACAAAGCGCGCTGAGCGGTATATTTTTGCTTTGCCTCAGACCAGTATAGATATCAAGGATAAAATAATAGAACTATATTCAATAAACCTTCTTCGGGAATCAGCCATAGGTGATCAGGTATTATATAACGAGTATGATTTGGTTTATGAAGATTTGTATGCAATTTTGAAGAAGTTTTTACAAGGGTATACCAGACCGGAAAATAAACAGGTTGTTTATTACCATTTAGGTGAGAAGCAAAAGCTATATCGTAAGGCTCAGTTGTCATCTCTGATGTCGGATATCTGTGACAGTGTGTACTCCAAAACACCAGTTATCAACAATGAGGTAATCAATAAGGATGAGCTGACTACAACTGCCCAAAATAGCCAGTATAAGGTATTGGCCGGGATTTTGCGTCAAGAGGTGGAACCGGAGCTGGGGCTTAGCGGGTTTGGGCAAGAAGTATCTATTATGCGTAGTACCCTTAAACAAAAGGGGTTATTGACGGATGAAAACAATATTTGGGAGCTGCATAAATATTCCAATAAAAAGACTGATGAAGATATAAATGTGGTTATGAATACCATATACAATTTCATGGATAAGGCTGTAGAGGGGAGTCCAAAGTCATTTGGGGAGTTATATCACAAGCTAATTGTTCCAGCAGGACGGATAGGTCTGCGGCGGGGACTTATTCCTATATATATTGCCGTGGCATTGCATATATATAAGGGGCGTATCATTGTTTATAACAATAATATTCCTGTAGATATAAGTGCAGATGTTTTGCAGCAAATCAATGCCCAACCAGGACAATTTTCCTTGGAACGCATTGATTGGTCAAGAGACAGGGAAGTTTATATCCAAGAATTAGAAGGCATATTTGCACAATATATATCATCTGTAGATAATTCCAGGGATTTATTTGAGCATGTGGCCAGGGGGATGTACAATTGGTATTTGTCACTGCCTAAGTATGCCAAAGAACTAACGGTATCGGTTAGTAAGGAGCCAATAAAAAAAGAATATGTGAAATTTATTAAGAGCTTAAAAACAATGAAAAGTGCCAATGATTTGCTGTTTCAAAAAATACCGCAAGCCTTTGGAGTCACAAACATTGAGCCGACGGCTTTGGCAAAATCGATTGCCGAGGCTAAGGCATTATTTGATGAAGCGGTGTCAGCTTTAATAAATGAAGTGGCTAATTATTTACGGGACATCTTTTCTGAAGGACAACTGGAGAGGGCTTCCTTGCAGTCTATTATTTGTGATTGGTGCGATGAATTACCATCTGAAATATTTGAAGAATTTTTTGAGGACGGTACAGATAAATTTTTACCTCTTTGTCAGCAGAATGACAATAATGAACAGGAGTTGCTGGTACAGGTTGCCAAGATGGCTACTGGGTTACGGTTTAATGATTGGGATAAGGATACATATAAGGTGTTTTGCGAAAGGATAAGTCAATACAAGCAAACAGCCGAAAATTATGTTGGCAAATTGGAGGATAGTGCTGCAAAGTATGATGAACCAATAAGCGGCTATGAGTTTTCTTATGTAAATGACAAGGGGAAACTGCAACGGCGTCGGTTTTCAGCTGTTGAATATACTCCACGGGCAAAGCTGCTCTTTAACAGCATTAAAGGAGATATTGAAGCAATGGGGCAGTCTATCAGTGAACATGAAAAGCGTCAGGTGGTAGCGGAAATCCTGCAAACGCTTTGTTAGGAGGAGAAGCGATGGCATATTTTAATAATGCTGCAACCACATTTCCAAAGCCGGAGTGTGTATATAAAGCGATAGCAGAATTTTGTGCTAAATACACTGGTAGCAGTGGACGAGGAGGCGGTGAACTGACGGCGGGAAAACTGTTAAATTCTACCAGAAATTTACTTAAAGAATTGTTTCATACCCATCGCCATGAAGTCGTTTTTACCCCAACCGCCACGTTGGCCCTCAATATGATTATTCAGGGAATGGTAACGGATGGCAGGAAGAATATTTATATAACGCCCTTTGAACACAATGCTGTTAGCAGAGTTTTGTACGCTTTAGGGGAAAAATACAAGCTGAATGTGGAGGAAATGAAGGTGCGGCCTGATTTTTCCTATGATTTGGAGCGGATAGGATACCAATTTGCAGAAAATAAGCCAGATTTGGTTATCGTATCCCATGCCAGCAATGTTTTTGGTTTAGTGGCCCCCGTTGAGGAGATTTTTGCCTTGGCAAAGACCTATCATGCTGTAACCGTGCTGGATATGTCTCAGACAGCAGGCCTGATTGATACTGATTTGGGGAGTTTGCCAATAGATTTTGCTGTATTTGCCGGCCATAAAACCCTTTATGGGCCTACAGGCATATCTGGATTTTTTATAAATCCCGAAGTTGATTTGCCTCCGATTTTGTACGGGGGTACGGGTGTTGATTCGGCTAATCAGTCTATGCCTGACAGTTTACCGGCCAGGTTCGAAATGGGAACAATGAATATCTGGGGGATAGCTGGTCTTAATGCTGCCATTAATTGGCTGAAAGAAACTGGCATAGAAAATATACATATGCAGGAGAAAGAAAATCGTCAACGTTTGCTGGATGTTTTAGGGGAATTTGATTTTATCAAGATATTAGGTATGAATCCAAAGTGTGAATATGTGGGGGTGGTATCGGTGATAATTGAAGGTATCAGCAGTGATAGTGCCGCACCAATATTTGACCGCCTGGGAGTGGATGTGCGAACTGGTCTACAATGTGCCCCATTTGCCCATAAATTTCTGGGAACATATCCTGCTGGCACCATAAGGCTGAGTGTTGGATATTTCAATGGTGATGAGGATTTTGAGAAGCTACGGGAAGCGTTGGAGTATATTGGGGATAATTTGTGAGGGAAATTGCAAAGGAGATAATTTTGATGAGTGATTTAGCGGGAATAATCAAGAAAATTGAAGAAAACAAGATATTATTGCCAGATTTTCAGCGAGATTTTGTATGGACAGAGCCTGAACGCCAACGTCAGATTGTAGCATCCGTCTTGGCAAGGATGCCAATAGGAAGTATTCTGTTGCTAAAGTCAACAGATCCAACTGAGTTTTCATCTAAGAGTCTTGGACAGAAGACAAAGATTAATACAGAGTCTATTAATGGAACTGTGGAATTTTTGTTGGATGGTCAACAGCGAATGACTGTATTGACCAATGTATTTTCAAGTGTTTTGTTTAAAGGAATTGGCAGTGTAACAGAATTAGTCTCAACCTCGCTAAAAAGAAGGTTTTTTCTTTGTCTGCCTAAATGGAGATGTAATGATGATACAGATAAATTTGGAATTAGTAATTTAACATTTCCAGAAAAAAATTTGGGGGATGAGCCTACCTTTTTGACTAATGATTTGTTGGAATATATTATTTATCAGGATTTTAAGGCTGGCGGTGGGGAACCATATAATCCGTTTAATAAACAGGCTGATGGATTAAGTGATTATTGTGCAGGATATAAGGATGGCTATTTGATACCATTATATTTGGTAGCTTCTGTTGATAGAAAAGATAATAGAACTCTGAATTTCATCAAGGAAAAAATAAAGGGTAGTTATTGTGAAACAGTAGTAACATACTATGCTGCTTTGGAAAGCGATAATGATAGAGAGATGCTGTGTCAGAAGTATGACATGGAATTAATGAGTGTAGATGATTTTGAGTTTGAAATCAAGGCATTGTTTGAAACATGGTGGTCACAACTAAATCACTATTTAAATAAGTGCGTAAATGAAGTAAATTTAAACTTAATAAGTATAGATGAGTCTCAACGTGGGCGGGCTATTGATATATATGAAAATTTGAATCGTGGCGGTGTATGTTTAAATACATTTGATTTGTTAATGGCTAGAGTAGCTAAAGTAAGTAAGGAAAATTACTTGGAAAGAATTTATTCCTTTATTAATGCTGACAAAACTTATCCCATAGAGGTTGTTCCTGAAGAAATTGAAGGCTATGCGGGAGCGTTCAGTGAAAAGCATTATAACGCTTCAATGGAGATGGGGGTATTTAACAAAAATGGGCAATTGAGTTCGAGATACATAGATATCTTTCTTGATGTTTTAGGCATTTGCAGTAGAGTCCCTGATTTATTACCTGATAAAATGAAATTAGATTATATAAAGAAAAATTACATATTAGATCTTATGCCGGAACAAATAGATAAAAATACGGAAAGTGTTATTACTGCAATAGACAGAGCTATGTTTTTTTTACAAACCAGATGTGGTGTAAGAAAAATACAGGAAGTAAATTATTCATTGATGGTTGTATTAATTGCAGTTGTTTTCACTGTTGATGATTATTTCAAAACTAAGAAAATACATAAGCTTTTGGAAGGATGGTACTGGGCAAGTATTTTTTCTGGAGAATATGATAAGGATCAAAATAGTAATTTTATAAACAATTTGAAATCAATATTAATGACAATAAAAAAAGAAAAGAAATGTTCTTGGGTTATAGACATGAAGGAAATGGCTTTTGACAGCAAAAATTTTTCTGATAAAGAACTCTTGTTGATGACAAAGGCAGAAGACAGAGTCCCTAAGAAAGTATTGCAAAATTATATTTGTCAGTTTATGCTTTCACGACCATATAGTGATATGTTTAATCCAAATGAAAAGATTAGTGTTTTTAGTGATAATGCTGATGACTTTGAGGCACATCATATTATTCCTTTAGGTTCAGCTAAAAAAGTTGGTGAAGTAACTGCCACTTTGCGAAAGGATAGCAAACATATCTGTAATTCACCGATGAATTTTGTGTTTATTACAAAGAGTTCTAATAAAAAAATTTTAGATAAGCCTCTTAATGAATATGCAAATGATATAAATGATCAGGCTAAAGAAGCCCTTCATATAGGAAAATATAAAAGGGCTATTGATGATGCGGAAAAGATAAGGGAGATATTAGAAGAAAGATTTGACGCTTTAAAAGGTGATGTAAAAAATAGAATTGATAATTGTCTGAGTGGTTGGAAGTAATATGAGGTAAATGTTAGGGGTATTCTGGTAGGATAGATTATTTGATGGGACTTTATGTATATAAGTTAGGGGTGGTTGTAATGAAGACATGGAATTGGCTTTCCTTTGTGACTGGATTAGTATTTGGTGCATTATTAATTGTGGGGATAGGCTTTTATATGGGCAATAAAACTGTTCACAATAATGATAATAATGTTGATACTCCAGGATTAACAATGCTGAATGAAGGAGAGAAAGGCACTGTTTTTGAAACACAAGGCATAAAGGTAATGCAGACCTTGAATCCTAAGATGGCACTTGCTTTCACTGAAGAAAAAGGTAAGTATACTAATGAAATTTATTATAATGGTACATGTGTGTTGTACATAGCTTCTGATGGTGAACGATTATATGATGATCAGATCATAAAAATACCAAGTGGAAAAAAACTTATACAAGTCGGAACCTATGAATATCCTACTAAAAACAATATTATAAAAACGGTTCCAGCAGTTTTAATAGAGTAAGAGCAATATGATAGCTTGGGTAAATGAGCTTGAATTATACAAATGTATAATGTTTAAGGAATTAACAAACACAATGATTTATTGGATGTGAAACCATGCCGTTGTCAGATATAGCAGTAAAAACTCAATATAAATCACTTTATGATGACTTGGTTCGGTCTTTTTATGTGCCATTATTAGGGGAAGGACATCGTTATAGGCGGGCTGTTGGATTCTTTTCATCTACGGCGCTGTACTTAATAGTTCCCGGTTTAGTTGACTTCATAAAAAATAATGGAAAAATCGATATTATCGCTTCACCGAAACTAAGCGATGAAGATATTAAATCGATGGAAGAAGGTTATGAAAGACGGGTTGCCATTATTGAGAAAAGGTTGTTGGATAATTTAAATGAGGTAGTTGATATATTATCCCAAAATCGTCTAAATCTGTTGGCTAATCTGATAGAACACAGGGTATTGGATATAAAAATAGCTACACCTAAAACGCTTGGTATTTACCATGAAAAACTGGGTATAATTTCAGATACTGTAGGGAATGCAGTGGTTTTTACCGGTTCTATGAACGAAACACAAACAGCTATTGAGTATAACTATGAAACAATAGATGTTTTTTGTTCTTGGAAGACAGCTGATGGCAGTAGAGTATCCGAAAAGATTGCCGGTTTTGAGGCTATGTGGAACAACGAGGACCCGTATTTGGATGTTGTAGAATTTCCACAGGTTAACAAGGCTATTATTGAAAAGTATAAAAAAACTTCATACGATGAAGCAATTGCTATTGCAGAACGAGAACAAAAAGTATCAAATCTGCCAAAAAATATTCAAAACAAGTTCGTAATACCAAATGATGTTCATTTATTTGATTATCAAAAAGAAGCTATCTTAAGTTGGAAAGATAATAGATTTTCTGGAATTTTTGATATGGCAACAGGAACAGGAAAAACATATACTGCACTTGGAGCGGCTGCATACTTATCTAGATTTGTTGATCATTTAGCGGTAATTATAGTATGTCCATTTCAGCATCTGGTTAGCCAATGGAGTGAGGATATAGAAAAATTTGGCGTTAAACCAATTATTGCTTACAGTGAATCTCCACAAAAGGATTATAAAGAGCGTATAAAAGAGGATGTATTTGATTATGAAATGCAAGTAAAGAAGTATATATGTGTCGTTATAACTAATGCTACTTTCAAGAGTAAATTTTTCCAGACTAAAGTTTCAAGGATAGCACAAATGAACTGTTTTCTTATTGTTGATGAGGCACATAATTTCGGGGCACAGTATTTAAAAGAAACATTATCGCTGAATTATACTTTCAGATTAGCGTTATCAGCAACAATAGAGCGTTTTAATGATTCTATAGGGACTGAGGAGATCATCTCTTTTTTTGGAAAAAAATGTATCGAATACGATTTAGAACGGGCAATAAAAGAAGGAAAACTAACCCCATATTATTATTATCCGGTGGCTGTACATTTAAATCTAGAGGAGTTAGGAAAATACAGGGCTCTATCCGAAAAAATTTCACGATGTGTAATACATCACCGGGATGGAACAGTTAGTTTGAATGACGAGGGAAAGAAACTCTTGCTGAAACGAGCGAGGATAGTTGCTGGGGCATCAGAAAAAGCAGAAAAACTATTAGAGTTGATGAATACAACATATAGAGAGTGTAATGATATGTTGATTTATTGTGGTGCGACAACGGCTAATGATACATCTTTATTAGATTATGAAGCTGAGAAAGATTTAAGGCAGATTGACTATATTTCCAGATTATTAAATTTTAAATTAGGTATGCGGACTGCGCAGTTCACGGCAAAAGAAACCAGTGACGAGCGGAATGATATCATTCGTGATTTTGAGCAACAAAAACTGCAGGCATTAGTTGCAATAAAATGCTTAGATGAAGGCGTAAATATACCACAAATTTCTACAGCATTTATATTGGCTAGTACCACTAATCCAAAGGAATATATTCAACGTCGTGGGCGTGTCCTGAGAAAAGCTCCTGGCAAATTATATGCAACTATTTATGATTTTGTAACATTGCCACGTCCATTGGAGATAATACCTATATTAGGTAAGGAAAATGTATCATCAGATTTGTCCTTGGTAAAAAAAGAATTAAATAGAATTAATGAATTCAAGAGAATTGCAATAAATGATTATGAGGGAGATCGTTTGATGTCAGAAATAATAGATGCATACGAAATCTATGACTATATAGAAGAATTGGAGGATGGAAATATATGGATGGAGTAAAAGAAATTGATATGGAAGTGTTCAACAATATAATGAATCAGGTTGCAGAGTTAGAAAATAGGAATATAGAAAATGAAAAGTATACTGAAAGTCAAATGGTCGATAAAATAGTAAAAATCATAAAACGAGAAGTTGATAAAAATATTGGATAAGGTGATATCATGTTAATAAAAGAAATTGAATTGGAAAACTTTAAATCATTTAAAGGGACACATCATATAGATTTTGCCACAGATAGTGTGAAGAATGTTACCGTAGTTATGGGGGATAATGGTGCAGGCAAAACTACTTTAGAACAGGCTTTTGTATGGTGCTTATATGGTGAAGTCGAAGGATTAGGAGATAATCTGCTAAATTATGATATTCAAAATGAATTAATATACGGACAGGTTAGTAAAGTATGCATGAAAGTGAAACTTCTGGTGGAATTTAGGGGACAGAATCATAGAATATCTAGATTTCAAGACTTGGTATATAAGTATAACAAAGTTGGAGTGGATGGTAATTACTTTATAGTAGATAAGCAGGATGAAAATGGTTCATGGGTTAGGTTAAAGCATGCGGATAGTTTGGTTTTTATAAAAAAATTGTTACCACAGGAACTATCGGGGTTTTTCTTTTTTGATGGAGAGCATTTAGATAGAATGAGTACGGAGCTTTTACAAAAAAAGAAAAGTAATAATTTTAAAGATGCCGTGCGTGGGCTTGTGGGATTAACTGCACTTCGTAATACTTTAAGCCATTTAGGGCCTGCAACGAAAAAGAGAACCGTGTGCGGGAATTTTAATTCTGAAATAAATTCAGGTTCAGATGATCGTATACGTGAGTTGTCTAATAAGATTGATACTTTTTCGGAAGCCATTGAAAAGAATGAAAAAGAGGTAGAAAATCTCGAGATTGAAATTGAACGGCATGAAGGCAATAGAGCTGATTGGCAACAACAACTTAGCAATTTACAGGATGATGTTAATAGAAAAAAGCAATATGATGATTTAGAGAAGAAGATAGTGGACAATGAAAAAAGAGAAAATGCGTTAGTTGGTTCCTTATTTAAGGATTTTGCTAAGAATTTTGGGACAGAAATATCGCAGCCATTTTTTAAAGAAGCTTTAGAAGAAATAAAGTCAGTTTCTAAAACGGAGGAAACAAGACCCTATATACCTGTGGATACTATCAAATTCTTATTAAATGCTAAAGAGTGCATTTGTGGCTGTAAACTAGAAGAAGGGAGTGAAGAATCAAAACACTTAATGTCTTTGATGGAAGACTTGCCGTCGGATAGTCTAAGAGACAACATCGTAAAATTTTCTACAAGCATTAGAGCAAGATTGAGAAATATTGGGGAATTTAAGAACAATTTCGAGCAATATATAATTGATAAAAACAACTATAATGAGGAAGCACGTAAAGCATCTGATGATAGGCGAATGCTTGAGGATACTTTAAAAGACACCAGTCAGGTAGAGAACCTGAGGAAAAAAATAGATGGCAGTACAGCGAGAATTAAAGATTATAGGGCTAGAGTCAAAAACTATAGAAATAACATTGCTAGGGATGAAATGCAGCGAAAATCAGCTCAAACTACTAGAAATAGTTTATTAGCAGCGTGTGAAAAAAATAGGAAAAATATTACCTATTATAATTATGCAAATTTTTTGTATGAAATGCTATCAAACACATATATGAAAAAGGAAAGAGATACTCGCCGTGATCTGGAAGTAATAATCAATGAAATATTTGATGACATCTATGATGGTGACATTCAAATCGCTGTAGATGATGAATATAGAATTACTTCTACGCTGAAAGACGTATTAGGAGGTGGTGGTAATTTGGCAAGAAATACTGCCCAAAATTATGCAATAATATTCGCTTTTATAGTTGGAATAATTAAGCTTGTAAAAATAAATAGAGGTAATGAAGATGGCTACCCATTAGTTATGGATGCCCCGTTATCTTCGTTTGATGAGAAAAGAATAAAACAAATATGTCAAACAATACCTGAGATAGCTAAACAAATAATTATTTTCATAAAAGACACAGATGGGAAAATAGCTGAACAACATCTTTCCGGTAAAATAGGTGCTAGATATGATTTAAAGCCAATTAGCAAAACACAATCAATTATTGAGCAGAGGTGAATAGTATGTTTGATAAAAATATGATATTTCATGGTAAACATGCTGATTATTTACGTAAATTAGCACCTTCAAAAATTTGGGGTAGTAAGTTTGAACAACGGAAAAGTATTTTTGACAACAACATGCAGGTCGTGGAATTAGCATCAATTATAGGGTTTATCTATAATCGAAAGGGAGAAATTGATAGAGATAGTAGTATACCTGATAATAATATTTTTTTGGAGCAGGTTACGAAAATAAAAGATACGTTAGAATTAAATTATAGGGTAATTATGTTATTAGCTGATAAAAATAAATTATCCCGTGATGAACGGTTAGATAGAGCCTTTCGGTATGATCAAGATGAAGACAAAAGAGCACCAGGAGATAAGTTGTTTTATTCATATTTGTTAGGGGGAATTGAGTTACTGTATGAACAGTTAATTGAAGGTTCTACCTCTATGGAAGATGACTATGAGAATTTATGTAGGTTTGTTAAAGCATACTACATGGATGATAATAGAACTACATCGTCAATTGACGATATCTTAAAAATGTGTAATCAAGTGGGTATTTAATGATTGGAAAGTCATAAAAGGAGTTTAAAAATGTATTCGAAAGCGTTATGATGTCAATGTAAAGCTACAAATCTCATGGTACGGATGATATGGGGATGAATAATATCAATAAAATTTTTCAGCCGTTATGTTACTGGTTGTTTCTTTAGCAATATTAGGTTGTGAAACAAGTGCAGATATTAAGGTACGGGAGCAACAGAAACGGCAGGATTTTATAGCATGGGCCAGTCAGAGATATCAGTATGGTATGGGTATTTTTCAGGAAATGGACTTTTCAAATCCAGATAAAGAAAAGGCTGATATTGCATCTACGGCATTTTTTGCTGGAACGGATATGAATATGGAGTTTAAGGACCGAAAAGACTGCAGTATCGCTATAAACAGTAGTTGCCCTAATGCACAGGAGTTGTATTATGCAGCGGAATGTTTAAAATTAATTGGGGAATGGGGCTCCATAGAGAAGGGACTGACTATAAAGGATAGTATGTTGCGGTACTATGCTGATTTGATACCGGAAAACTATAGTGGGCCATTAAAGGAGAAGGTTTTACCACTACGCAATCAGATTATCGATGTAGATGAAAATATGGTAAAGCCGATGAAGGAGGCCCAGGGGGCTCGGTATAGGCAGTTGCAGGCCGAATATGACCGTACCTATTCTGAGTGGGTAGCCAAAATGGAAGATGATGACTCGTATTATGATGAAGAATATTATGCTGCAGGTCACTATGAAGAAGATTATGACGATGATGGTTATCGGATTGACAGACGGGCCGATAGGCGGGTTGATAGAAAGCAACGGGAGATGCCTTATAATTACTGGAGAATGCGACACCGAGATAGATAAAGAAGTGATGAAAGCATATCCGGATTGGGCAATACTAAGATAACAGTTTCATTGTAAGAATAATATAAAAGATTGCTATAAATTAAATGACATGGTAATTCAGAGGGATTTTTTATTACATTCATTTGTCTTATCTACATGACGTGGGAGCAGCCTAAAATATGGGGTGCCCTTTTCTGTTTGCAGGAGATTTTGCTTTTGGTGCAGAACAACTTAAAAGTCAGATTGTCGATTGTGAATCGCTATATCGGTTTTGGAATAATTCGGAGGTGTGTTATGAGTAAGTTGACATTTATCTGCTATCCCCGGTGTACGACCTGTAAGAAGGCGGAGAAATGGCTGGAAGATAATGGCATTAAGGTTGAAATGAGGGATATTAAGGAAGATAACCCGTCGGAAAAAGAACTGCGGAAGTGGCACAAGAAAAGTGGCCTTCCCTTGAAGCGGTTTTTTAACACCAGTGGATTAAAATACAAGGAGCTGGGGTTGAAGGATAAATTGTCAATTATGTCTGACGATGAACAATATTCACTGTTGGCCACTGATGGGATGCTGGTTAAGCGGCCGTTATTAGTGTCGGATAGCTTTGTTCTAGTTGGTTTTAAGGAAACCGACTGGCAGGAGCTGGTCAAAGGGTAAGGATGATGTATTGTACAGTTAAATTACACTTAAATGCCATGTCAACCGCAGGGATGGAGTTATGTGCCGTTACTCGAATGAGCTGCGTTATGCCATAGATGCCTTTGGCTTTTCCTTTATGGCCATTACTAATGATTTATTGTCCTTGCATTGTTGACCCTACATTAACGGGTGCTAAAGCTCCCCTCCACTTAGGGAGAGATAAGCACAAATTAGTGTAGGGTTAAATATTTATATGGCAGGCATAATCCGATGCAGTGGAGAGGCATAGAGACGAAAAGTAGTATAATGAGATTCATTCAGTGGGAGCTTTGGACTTCCACTGAATTATAGTCGAATAAATCCTAAGCTTTACGGAAGCATCCAAGAGGCAAAGCCGATTGGATAATGCGCCCTATGCGAAAGTGTCCTGTGAAACAAGACTTTGTTGAAGTTGAACAGTAGACACTCACCGCTA
>JAFVER010000092.1 GCA_017475925.1 Anaerovibrio sp.
ATTTTGTCACAGGTATCAATTACAAGACCAGGCTGGATGTCCTGGTCATATTTTTTTAGTACAGAGAAGTTTTTTGTCGGTTTATTTGGGGCAACGCCCTTTTTTATTTCGATAGGGTATATTTTTCCTTGTTCAGCGTAAATGAGGTCCACTTCTTTTTGATCAATGTCCCGGTAGTAGAATAAAAAGGAGTGTGGATCTAAATTATGGGCATAGGCATTTTTTATTATTTCGCTCACAACGAAGGTTTCAAAAAATGCACCGCTCATGGCACAGCTTTCCAGCATTTCTGCATTAGGCCATTTGCATAAGTACGAGCAAAGACCTGTATCCAAGAAGTATATTTTTGGTGCTTTGATGATTCGTTTGGATATTTTTGCCATATAAGGCTGTAGAAGATATATGATGCTAGAGGTTTCCAGCACGGAAATCCACTTTTTACAGGTGCGGGTGTCAATGCCAGCTGCATTTACGATTAAATCAACATTGGGGTGCACAAATAATCGTAAAGAGCAAGCATTGATTTTTGATGTAGTGGACTTGGATGAGCCATGTAATAAGGAACTGCTGGAGTCCATAAAACGGGACGGAGTTGTGTTATATGGAGAATGATGTGTGAATGGATGAAAGTGCTGCTGTACAAATGTGCGGCAGTTTTCTTTAAGTCGAATAATTTTTCTTAAAATATTGCGTAAAATAGTCACAAATGATACTATTAAAGAAAAATAGAGGGTGTGAGTATATGGCTAATATCAGTCCGGTTTCAGATTTGCGCAATTATAATACAATATTGGATAAAGTCTCTGTTGGCTCCCCGGTACATTTGACCGTAAACGGTCGGGGGAGATATACAATTCGCGATATAGCAGAAGATGAAGAATTCGAAAAAACCAAGGCCATGCTAAGGCTCATGTGTGAATTAAATGAAGGGCGATGCTCTGGAGAGGAAGAAGGATATATTTCCTCTGAAGATGTACGAGCATATTTCCGTGGTAAGCGTCCATGAAATATGTTATAAGATATTCACCAACGGCGCTACGCGATCTCGACCGTGTATGGAGAGAGGTGCTTGATGCATCAAATGATTTTGAGATAACTCAAAAATATATGAATGAATTAATAGAAAAAATTGAAGCAAAGGCGGACTATCCAAAGTCCGGCTCTCCACTATATTATGAAAATGGCTTTACTGGATATTATTTTGTTACATATAAGGTCTACATTGCATTTTACCGCTTAGACAAAAATGAAATACTTGTTGATAGAGTTCTTTATGGTGCAAGCGACTATATGCGAAAATTGAATTTTAGAACTGAAGAATAAGTCGATAGTTAAAGGAATAGTCTTAGTGCTGCTGTACAAATGTGCAGCAGTTTTCTTTTGCCCGAAATTTGGCATGGCTGGAAAGAAATATCCTGTTTTTGCAGGATTACGCTGTGGGATAATAGAATTGTATAGGACAAGGTATAATTGAGCAGACATTAGATAATCATATAATAATTATGAAAAACTGAGAAAACCGGAGTGTTAAAGAGATGTCGCAAGATTACATGAGGAGGATTTTATTATGAAAAGGAAAAGCTTTGTGGCAATATGGTTTTGCGCTGTATTGCTGGCAATGAGTACGCTGTGGATAAGCGATGCTATAGCTGCACAAGCTGAACAGCCATCAGGTATTTCGACGGCTGTAGAGCGACCAAAAGCTTCCACAAGCTTTAGGGAGGTAATGATTAACAATCCTGATATACAAATATTGGTGGAAAAGTCTATTAAACAGGCATCAATTATCAATCCGGACAGGAAAACCAATCCAGTACAATCTTTGAATGAGCTCTATGGTTTCCTGGACTATACAGTAACCTGTATGCCTTGGAATATCATGCCAGAAGAACGATACGGAAGCTTTTCCACAAAATGTGATCAAAGCATCCTCTATGTGTACTGGCTTTTGGATCAACCATTGGAGGAGCTTAAGGATAAAGGCCTGTTCTATCCGTCTGTAGAGTACCTTGAACCAATATATACGTGGTTGACAGAGTACAACAATACATGGCGGGATTTCCTGGATTCAGAAGCATCGTGGAAACAGGAATACTTGGATATGCTTCTTCGTGATCCATCCTGGAATCTTGATAAGGGGTGGTATGAATCACCGGATAACTGGCATTCATTCAACGAATTTTTCTCCAGAAAGCTGTCAAATGGAAATGCCCGTCCGATTGCCGAACCTAACGACGATAGGGTTGTTGTTTCACCTGCGGATTCCCTTCCCCAGGGCGTGTGGAATATCGATGACTCCGGAAGGTTCTATGCTGATTCTATTAAAAGGGAAGACGGTGTAATAATTAAGGATTCCACTTTTGTGTCTGTTGAGCAGCTGCTGGGGGAGCCGGGAGCTGAGTACGCGAAATTATTTCACAACGGAATATTGACACATACCTATCTAAATTATGATGATTATCACAGATATCATTTTCCTGTGTCCGGAGTCGTTGAAGCAGTATATAAAATTCCTTATGCCAATGCGGTTGGAGGAATTGTTTATTGGGACAAGAATAAAGAGTTGTATGTTTTGGAATCAAATTCCCTTTCATGGCAAAGTGTGGAAACAAGAGGCTGTGTTCTTATAAAGACAGACTATGGAATGGTGGCTGTTATTCCAGTGGGGATGGGGCAGGTTTCCAGTGTTAATTTTATTGAAACGATAAAGCCTGGGACAAAAGTGAATAAGGGGGACGAACTGGGCTATTTCTTATTCGGTGGTTCCGACTGTGTAATGCTGTTTGAAGGCAAATCCGGTTTTAAACTGTCTGTAGGTGAAGGTGAAAAAGGCGGTTATTCCGCAGGTTATCGTCATGTCTTCTGTAGGGAAGAATATGGGAGATTTTTGGGTAAATAACCAGTTAAGGTCTAATCAGTGGCTCATTGAAACAGCGGGGGGCATCCACGCCCTTCGCTGTTCGTGCTGCGCCCAGCATGGACACACTAAAAGTCGTTTTAAAAAGTCGCAATATTATCATAAAAGTCCCTTGAAAAAGTCTTGTCGCTTTATTAGGATAAAATAGAGTTGTTTTTGAGATTTTAGTTGCTGGTTTCTTTGGCAAAATGGGCCGTAAGCTATATTATTTCCATAAATCGGTATAAATGAAATAAAGATCCAGATATAATGGAGCTAGACATTGTATAGTGAACTGGATGAAAGGAAAAATATATGTTTGAAGAAAAGCAAATGGTTGATTTGCAACCAGATATTCATAAAAAAGTGTGTAATTTCTTTAAGGCACTGGACAATTTAAAAACTATTCAAGGGAAAGAACCACCTTATGATGCCATTACTGAGGCTGGAATGGTGTCTTTGTTCGAAATTTGTTTTGAACAGGCATGGAAGGCTATGAAGGAGCGTCTGGAATTTAATGGTTATGGAGAACGGAAATTAGGTTCACCTAATGCCATAATTAAGCTTGCCTTTCAGGCTGAAATGATTGATGATGAAGAGCTTTGGAGCGCGGCGTTAAGGGCACGAAATAATGTGGTGGATTCCTATAGTGATGTAATAGCATTGTCCATAATAAAAGACACCCAGAGCAAATTTATAGTTATGTTTGAAAAACTACGTCAAGAGTTGATTGAAAATTGGTTGTGAGGTGCCGGCAATGAATTTGCCCGAAAAGGTTAAGGATAAAATCATAGAGCTTGCCAAGAAATATGGAATTAAAAAGTTGATTTTATTTGGCAGTCGCGCTCGGGGGGATAATTGGGAACGCAGTGACATTGATTTGGCCATATCTGGCGGGGATAGAGTCCGCTTTACTCTGGATGTGGATGAATCTGATATAGTCCCTACGTTGTTGATGCTTGATGTGGTGGACCTGGATGAGCCCTGTAATGAGAAATTGCTGGAGTCAATAAAGCGGGACGGGGTTGTGCTATACGAAGAATGATGCGTGCATGGATATGCCGCGGTACAAGTGTAGTGCGGTAGTTTTCTTTTGGAGTATAGCCTTTTACTTTTGTATAATCAAATTATATGCAAATTTCGTAGAAACGGAGTGACTATTCTAACTTTTTAGTAAAATGAGACTTATTCAGTGGGAGCTTTAAACTCCCACTGAATATTAGTCGAATAAATCCTGAGCATATGGGCGCTTATCTCCCACCTAAGAGGAGGGAGCCTTAGCGACCGTTAGCGTAGGGTAAAAATGAATTGAGGATAATATTTATGCAATATGATTATTTAATAGTAGGCTCTGGGCTGTTTGGGGCGGTGTTTGCCCAGCAGGCCAGGGAAAAAGGGAAAAGGGTATTGGTCCTTGAACGTCGAAATCATATAGGCGGTAACGTGTATACAGAAAAGGTAGAGGGAATTAATGTACACAAATATGGCGCCCATATCTTTCATACCAACGATGATGCGGTATGGAAATATGTAAATCGCTTTGCTGAGTTTAACCGCTTTACAAACTCGCCGGTAGCCAATTACAAGGGGGAAATTTATTCTCTGCCCTTTAACATGTACACCTTCAATAAAATGTGGGGAGTGGTGACTCCGGAGGAAGCCGCGAAAAAAATTGCTCAGCAGCGGCAGGAGATTCAGGGCGAGTCTAAAAATTTGGAGGAGCAGGCAATATCCCTGGTGGGCCGGGATATTTTTGAAAAGCTCATAAAGGGATATACCGAAAAGCAATGGGGGCGGGAGTGCAAGGATTTGCCGGCCTTTATCATAAAGCGACTGCCTGTACGCTACACCTATGACAATAATTATTTCAATGCTCTTTATCAGGGGATTCCTGTGGGGGGGGTATACCAAGCTCATAGAAAATCTCCTTGATGGGATTGAGGTGCGCCTTGGAGTGGATTATCTGAGGCATCGCTCCGAGTATGAGCAGATGGCCGAAAAGATAATTTATACGGGACCGATTGATGAATTTTTTGATTATAGGCTGGGAGCTTTGGAATATCGTAGTGTTCGCTTTGAAAATGAATTATTAAATATACCGAATTTTCAGGGAAATGCAGCAGTTAATTACACGGACCGGGAGACGCCATGGACCAGAATTATTGAGCATAAATGGTTTGAATTTGGCAGGGATGAGCAGGGAAATGACTTGGCGAAAACCGTTATTTCCCGGGAGTATTCTTCAGAATGGAAAAGGGGAGACGAGCCCTATTATCCAGTAAATGATGAGAAAAACAGTGAATTGTATTCCCGTTATAAAACCGAAGGAGAAAAGCTGAAAAATGTGGTTTTCGGTGGCAGACTGGGGACTTATGCCTATTATGATATGGATGTAACAGTGAAAAAGGCGTTGGAGGCGGAGGTTTGACCACCTCACCACCCGTTGGGCCTCTCCTTCAAGGGGAGGGCAAGGGAACGAACTGCCCACTCTTTGTGGAAGTTGCAACAGAAGTTTTGGCAATAACGGGAGGGCAAGGGAACGAACTGCCCGCTCTTTGTGGAAGTTGTAACAGAAGTTTTGGCAATAACGGAAGGGCAAGGGAACGAACTGCCTTCCCCTTGAGGGGAAGGTGCCGAGCTTGCGAGGCGGATGAGGTGTAACCAGATTAATATGAAAGATAGTATGTAGGGTGAGTTAGATGGCAGATATGAGTAAGGAGTGCTGGGAGCTTTATATACAGGCCCATAAGCTATGGAAAAAGGGCCAATATGATGAAGCCGAGCAGGTGTTGACCAAACTAAATACCGCTGGGGGAGAAAATGTTTCCAAGGCATTGCTGTTGGGGGCCTATGTTAAGCGTTCCCAGGAGGATTTTTTGCCGGAAAAGGATATTTTGGAAAAACTCGTAGCAAGTGAGTGCCGCGATGAGCCAGAGCTTTTGCCGACGGTTTATAGTCTGCTGGGGCAGGTATATAATACTATTGGTCTGAGTGAGCAGGCAGTGGAAATGTTTCTCTGCTCTGTGGCAGCGGAGACTTCCCTTAAACAGAAGCTGGTGGAATACAGTAATGCCATCTTTGCCGCCGCCTCTCTGCCGGAAACCGATGATGAATTTTGGCAGGACCTGTATGCTGGTTATGAGGGCTTGCTGGAGAGTGTCGGACTGGTACCCTTTGGCGAGAAACGGTGGCAAAATGAACGTCTGCGCATAGGTTATTTGTCCAGTGATTTTCGTCAGCATCCGGTAGCTTCTTTGCTTTGGCCATTGGTTGATAAGGTTGACCAAAGCCGGTTTCAGGTTTTTTGCTATGGAGCCAATGACGGGCAGGACAAGGTGACAGAGGCCTTTAAGGAACGGGCTAATGTGTGGCGTCAGGTAACTGGCTGGTCCTTCAAAAGCATAGCTAAGCAGATAAATATTGACAAAATAGATATTTTGGTGGATTTGGGGGGCCATACCAGCAACAATATGCTGCCGGTCTTAGCCTACAGACCTGCTAAGCTGCAAATGTCAGCTATAGGCTGGGTAGGCAGCAGCGGTATGAAGGAAGTGGATTATGTACTGGGAGATGAATACTGCACTCCTGGTGAAAAACAATCGGCTTATGTGGAGGACTTGGCCTCAATAAAGGGCAGCCACTTTTGCTTTCATGTGTTTAAGGAAATGCCTCAGGTTGTGGAGTCCTCTTGTCTTAAAACAGGGCACATTACCTTTGGTTGCTTTAACAATTTCAGTAAAGTTACGGATGCCATGCTTATGGCCTGGGGGAGGATATTGGCTGGAGTGCCGGGCAGCAGGCTGCTCTTAAAGCATAAATTATTTAATAGAGCAGCTGGCAGGGAATATACCTTAAACCGTATGGCCAGGCTGGGTATTGCGGCTGAACAGGTGGAGTTGCGCCCCTTCAGTGAAGATTATTTGGAACAATATGGAGATATGGATATTGCCCTGGATACCTTTCCCTATACTGGTGGAATGACTACCTTTGAGGCTTTATACATGGGCGTGCCGGTGGTATCCCTGTATGGTGCTGTCCGGGGCCAGCGATTTGGTTATAGCATACTGATGAATGTAGGATTGGGCGAATTGGCTGCCGATAATATAGAGGATTATATTAGGGTTGCCGTTACATTGGGCAACTCTCCTAAGCTGGTGGCTGATTTACGTTGTGAGCTTCGTTCGATGGTGGAAAAATCACCATTGATGGATGAGGAAAATTACACCCGAAAAGTGGAAGAATTATACATGAAAATCAGCAGAGACAAGTAAATATAACTCGGTGAAAGATGTCCCCTTCCTCTACAGGCGGGGGAAAAGCAAGCTTTAACAGGTGGTGAGTCTGTCTCCCACCTCGTTGAAACGCTAATTGGAGGATTTTTCTTCTTTGAAGAAAAATTTGAACAATGACGTTATAAAGGCGGGACTTTTTGGATGATTGAGGAAAAAACAGGCGATTTATTGAATTTTATAGTAGAGAGCGGAGAACCGTTGCGGGTTTTGGTTATTGAGAGTCCGGCGTATCTGAGAGCTCTGCGAAAAAAACTGCCCCATGCTGATATTTATCTGGTTATCTCTGATGAATATTTGCAAGCTGAGGAACAGCTTCATGGTATGAAGCTGCATTGGCTTATATTGGATTATTTATCTGAACCACTGCCCTTTGAGCATGAATACTTTGATATTATTATGGGGGATCAGCTGCTTTTACGGGCAGGGAATCCCCAGGATATTGCCTCCGGCCTTGGTTTATATATAAAGGATACAGGATGCTTTATGACCACCTTTACCAATGCCCGCTATTGGAAGAACATACGACACCTGAAGGAAGGTCATTTTTATCATGTATGCACCCATGTGTTTTCCAAAAATGAAATGCTGACACTTTTGTATGCATCTTTTTATAAGGAAGCAGCCTTTGGCCGGGTGGAGGATGATTTTGCCACTGATAAAGACTTTATTGCCGAACTGGAAGAATTTGGCTTTGAAAATATTGACGGGGATCTAGGGGTGCGGACCTGGATGGTTATGGCTACCAAATCAACGCCTGAGATATTGGATTTAAAACGGCTTTTTACCAAAGAAACCCGTCGTGAGCTGGTAAATCGCCTTCGTCGGGTCGAATTTGATATTGATGTTGTGGAAAATACCGCTGGTTTGGTGCAGCTGTGGGATAGAGAGAAGCTTTTCGCAGCCTATTTAGCCAATTTTATTAAAGAAACTATAATGCATACAGAGCGGTTTCTGGGAAATGTAATTCCTGCCCTTTGGACGTTGGGACGGAAGAATATTGCTATTGAGCTTATTGAGGAAATGGCAGCGGCATATGACCTTCATCAGGATTATAAGGCTGTTTTAAAGTGGCAGACGCTGGTAAGAGCTGGTAATGTGCCAGAGCCGGAGGAAAATACGATTGCTGGCAGTGAAACAGATAAGGCCATGGTGAAACAACTGCCACCAGAAAAGCGAATAGCTTTTATAACCTGTGTGAATAGTGAAATGTGGTATCATGAATGTCAGCTTTATATAAAGCATTTGGCCGTGCCTGATGGTATGGCAGTGGAATTTATCCCTATTTGGGATGCACAGTCCATGTGCCAGGGCTACAACAAGGGAATGAATCAGACAGATGCCAAATACAAGGTGTACATTCATCAGGATACACTGATAGTAAATCATGATTTTATCAAGGAAATGTTGAAGATATTTACTGAAAAATCCGTTGGCGGCTTCGGCGTTATTGGCTGTCGCAAGCTACCATCCACTGGTATATGGTGGGACGGTATGCGGTGCGTAAGACGGGTTCTTCATGCCTGCGAGGCTGAAAGTGT
This sequence comes from Anaerovibrio sp., assembly GCA_017475925.1. GTDB lineage: Bacteria > Bacillota > Negativicutes > Selenomonadales > Selenomonadaceae > Anaerovibrio. The sequence goes on from JAFVER010000092.1 coordinate 8,727, forward strand.
GGTGGATTCCATTTGTCAGGAGGTGGAGGCGCCCTTTGTGGAGGTGGAGGCTGTGGATGGACTGATGCTTGTTACCCAGTATGATGTGCCTTGGCGGGAGGATTTGTTCACTGGCTGGCATTTTTATGAAATAGCTCAGTGCAAGGAGCTGCAGCGACGGGGCTACGAAATAGTGGTGCCTCATCAGGACAGCTATTGGTGTATTCATTCTCCGAAGGAAAAGCCGCTTGATCCGTCCTATGAAAAATATAAACGAATATTTTTGAAGGAGTACGGGGCGGAGCTGGAGCCGGAGATTTAGCATATGGTCAAAAGGTGGTGAGATGATTGGCTGTAAATAGGGAAACAGAAGAGTCCTGGTCTGATGCTGCGGAAATGTTTTTGGCAGATGGTAACTTCCAAAGTATGCGGGCCTGTGGTCGGGAGGCATTGGAATTAAATAACAATAGCATAGAGGCTTGGGCGATTATTGCCGAGGCATCAGTTTATATGCAGGATTTTTCCGAAGCCGCTGAGGCCTTGGAAAAACTGCACCAATTGGACAACCAAAAAAATATGGCCTCGGCTAATTTACGGGGGCTTTTTGCGGTGGCGGCTTATTATGGCGCCCAGTTTCAGCTGGATAAAGCCCTTGCAGCCTATGAACAGCTATTCGCAAGATTTGCAGCTGGGGAACGGAGAGGCAGCTGGTCTGAAGCTTGTCACCGAATCATGGAACGTGGGTATGCCTTTTATGCCGACAGCTGTTTGCTGGGCGGATACGCTGACAAAGCCGTAGAAGCGACCTTTAATGCAAGCCGTGTTGCTCCGGACATTATGGAAAGGGCCATGTATCACAGCAAAGCCTTGTTCCTGACTAATTATCGGGAAAGTGGTACTCAGCGGCAGATAAAGCAGCATCGACAGTACAATCATCTACTGCGAACGGAGATGATGTTTCCGCATGATGTAGAGAAACGCCGGAAAAGTCATTCATTGCGTATCGGCTACATTTCCCCGGATTTTCGTCAGCATGCCGCAGCATACTTTTTTGCACCTCTGCTTCGGGATGCCAATGAGGCTGATTTTGCAATATATGCTTACTTTACCGGACAAGCTGACCATGTGACCCAACGGTTTAAGAAAATGACCAGAAACTGGCGGGATATGGCCGAGAAAACTCCTTTGGAGATTGCCCGGCAGATTTTTAATGACCGTATTGATATTTTGGTGGATTTGTCAGGTCATAGTCAAAATAATGCTTTGCCGGTTTTAGGCTATCGGCCGGCCCCGGTACAGGTGTCTGGTATAGGGTACATAAATACCACCGGCCTCGCAGTGATGGACTATTTTTTGACGGATATGGTTTGTTGCCCTGACCGAGCCACGGAGCAAAAATTTACGGAAAAGCCGCTGCGGCTTTCTGGTTGTCATTTGTGTTATTGTCCTGAGGTGCTGCGGAGCCTAAAGCCGGAGGGTCATGATACCCCTGCCAAAAGAAATGGCTACGTTACCTACGGTTGCTTTAATAATTTCGCCAAGGTAACAGATGATATGCTGGTGGTATGGCGAAACATTTTAGAGGGAGGAAATGCCCGACTGATTTTAAAAAATAAAACCTGTAGTATCGAGTCCGGACGGGAAATAATAAGGGAACGCTTTAAACGGGTAGGCGGTGATGTGGATAAATTAGAGCTGCGTCCGTTTAGCCCTGATTATTTGACACAATATAATGATATTGATATAGCACTGGACACATCCCCATATAATGGAGGCCTTACCACCTGTGATGCACTGTATATGGGAGTTCCGGTCATTACCTTGGCTGGTTGGAGCCATGGCTCCCGGTATGGGGAGACGATTTTACAGGCGGCAGGGCTGCCGGAGCTGGTCAGCAACGGCCCGAGGACATATACCAGTAAGGCTGTTCAGCTGGGGCGACAGCTGGATAAATTAAACGAGCTGCACCATGAGCTGCCAAAAAACCTTAAGAAGTCACGGCTAATGGACAATAAGTCGTATATAATGGATATTGAGAGTAAATATCATCTAATTTGGGACCAGTATTGTAAAGTTTAGCTTGCTTTTTTAGAAATGTACATATATACTATGTGGGTAAGATGTCTCTTTGTCCACCTGTAATTAGGTAAGTTTGGTAAGAGTACAGATGGGATGTCAAAATAGTAAATATGGAGGATTTTTTCATGGCTTTTGAAGACGAGACTTTAGTATGTAAGGACTGTGGCAAGGAGTTCATCTTTAGCGCAGGCGAACAGGAATTTTATGCGGAGAAGGGGTTTGAAAACAAGCCTGTACGTTGCCGTGATTGCCGCGACAAGCGTCGCCGTAACCGTGATGGCGAGGGCAGAGAGCCACGCCAGATGTTCACTGTGGTATGTGCTGAGTGCGGTAAGGAGACTGAGGTTCCATTTGAACCGAAAAACGATCGCCCGGTATATTGCCGTGATTGCTTTCAGGCAAAAAAGAACGGTTGATTTTGAGGGGGCAAATTTCTAATGTCAAAGAGAATTCTGGTTTTGTGCATGGCTGCTTTGATGGCTGTTATGGCTATGGTAGCAGGTTGTGGCAGTGACAAGAAGGCTGCTGATGGGGAAAAGGTTTTGAAGGTTGGTACAAATGCTGATTTTGCACCATTTGAGTTTCAGGGAACCGACCCTAATGCCTATGATGGATTTGATATGGATTTGATTAGAGCCATTGGCAAGGAGATGGGCTATAAGGTAGAGATTAACAATCTGGCCTTTGATGGTCTTATTCCTTCCCTGGAGGCCGGCAATATAGATGTGATTATCTCTGGTATGACTATTAATGAGGAGCGTAAGCAGAAGGTTCTGTTCTCTGATCCATATTATCAGTCTGGTCTTAGCATCATGGTGCCTAAGGATAACGACAGTATCAAGGGCTTTAGCGACCTGAAGGGCAAGAAAATTGCCGTACAGATTGGTACTACCTCTGCTAATGAGGCAAAGAAGATTAGTGGAGCCGAGGTAAAGGAGCTTAACTCCTCTGCTGATACCTTTATAGAGTTGGCTGCTAAGGGTGTTGACGCTGTTATCAACGACCGTCCGGTAAATGACCGTTATATTGTTGAGTCCAAGAATGATAATGTAAAGACTCTGCCTGAGCTGTTGACTGCCGAGGATTATGGTATTGCTATCAATAAGAACAATACCGAGCTCCAGGGCAAGGTCAATGCTGCTTTGAAAAAGCTTAAGGAAAATGGTGAATATGATAAGCTTTATGAAAAGTGGTTCGGAGCTAAAAAATAAATTTTTGAATAAAAATTAGGGAGCTGTAATGGCTCCCTTTTTTGATGAGAGTCCCAAGACCAATGGTTTTTGCTTGACACTTATATATGCGACATGTATAATTATACCGTTATTTTGAAATGAGGCTTATTCAGTGGGAGCCTTGGCACCTTTTAGGGTAGGGTGAAGCTTTATTCGAGTTATATTTTAATGGACAGGTGAATTTTATGAATTTTAATATGGATTTGGTAATACAGTCATTTCCATTGCTGCTTTTGGGGGCTGGTATTACCGTACAGATTACTGCAATTTCCGTTGGGTTGGGATTAATCATCGGTATGTTTGTGGGAATTGCCCGCATAAGTCATGTGAAGCCCCTTAGCTTTTTGGCAGCGGTATACACGGACTTTCTCAGGGGAACTCCCCTTTTGGTGCAGATATTTTTGATTTATTTTGCGTTGCCACTTATATTGGACCAGCGGGTTGATCCGTTTTTTGCGGCTATTACGGCCTGTGGTATTAATTCTGGAGCATATATTGCTGAAATTTTTCGGGCCGGCATACAGGCCATTGACGACGGTCAGATGGAGGCTGGCCGTTCCCTTGGGATGACCTGGGTTCAGACCATGCGGTATATTATCATTCCGCAGGCCTTTAAAAATATTATTCCGCCGCTGGGCAACGAATTTATTGCCCTTCTAAAGGATTCATCGCTGGTTTCGGTTATCGGTTTTGAGGAGCTTACCCGTCGTGGACAGCTGATTATTGCCAGAACCTATGGCTCGTTGGAAATCTGGCTTAGTGTAGCAGTTATTTATCTGGTAATGACCTTGGCAATTTCCCGTTTGGTGGCATACATGGAGAAGAGGTTGAAAACAACATGATAGATATTAAAGATTTGCGAAAGTCCTTTGATGACCATGAGGTATTAAAGGGGATAAATTTGCACATAAATCCCCAAGAAGTGGTGGTTATCATCGGGCCATCCGGCTCCGGGAAAAGCACTCTGCTCCGTTGTATGAATATGCTGGAGATTCCCACATCAGGGCGAGTGGTGGTGGATGGCATTGAGTTGACTGGTGAGGCCAACATAAATAAAGCCAGGGCAGAAATTGGCATGGTTTTTCAGCGATTTAACCTGTTTCCCCATATGACGGTTTTGGAAAATATCGTTTTGGCTCCTATGAAGGTTCGTAAGATTTCCCGGGAGGAGGCTGAGCAAACTGCTAAGCGGCTTTTGGCTCAGGTAGGGTTAGCTGACAAGGCTGCTGCATATCCCCCTCAGCTGTCTGGCGGTCAACAGCAGCGGGTGGCCATTGCCAGAGCTTTAGCTATGAATCCAAAGGTAATGCTTTTTGATGAGCCAACCTCGGCCCTTGATCCTGAAATGGTCAAGGAGGTTTTGGATGTTATGAAGTCATTGGTTAATAAAGGAATGACTATGGCTATTGTTACTCATGAAATGGGCTTTGCCCGGGAGGTGGGGGATCGGCTTTTGTTTGTGGATGAGGGTCAGATTATAGAGCAGGGCCCACCTAAAGAGGTTTTTGACCACCCCAAGGAGGAGCGAACGAAGCTGTTCTTCTCAAAAATTTTGTAAGCGTAGAGTAATGTATTGTTTACCTAAAAAAATTAATAGTTGACCTTTTTTCCTTAAAAAAGTTTTGAATTAATAGAAAGGCTAAAAGTTTATCACTAAAATGGTTGAGATGTTTAACTAAAGGTGTTATACTTGAAAAAGTAAATTACGGCAGAGCAGCTTAAAAGTTTGTAGATGTTCAGATTTTGTGCCGGGTTAATTCTAGGAGGTTCTTTATGGAAGGTAAGGTCAAGTGGTTTAGTGCAGAAAAGGGATATGGTTTCATCGAACGTGAAGGTGGCGATGATGTATTTGTACATTTTTCTGCTATTGTGGATGAAGGCTTTAAGACTCTCAACGAGGGTCAGGCAGTGGAGTTTGAGATTGTAGAGGGGGCCCGTGGGCCTCAGGCTGCAAATGTTGTAAAGAAGCAGGCATAAGTTATTAAATTTGATAGCGGTTTGGGTATATTATCCAGGCCGCTTTTTATTTTCATATTTATAGCAGGTTTTTTTGTGTGAATGGAGAATATATAGAGTACAGAAACTTGGAAAGGGGATGTTATTATGACAACATTCACCGTTAGAGGTAAAAATGTAGAAATTACTCCTGCTTTGAGGGACTATGTGGAAAAACGCATAGGCAAGATTACCCGCTATTTCGACTCGGTGGGAGAGATTTCTGTATTACTCAGTGTTATAAAGGATCGTCATATGGTTGAGGTTACTGTTCCAGTGCAGGGGGTACTTCTTCGTGGCGAGGAGGCCTCGCATGATATGTATGCCTCCATTGACCTGGTTATTGAGAAGCTGGAACGGCAAATTCATAAGCATAAGACCAAGATGCAACGTCGGTTCCGGGATGGCACGCTGCTGGATGAAGCATTTGCTTCACCGGCTGTAGCAGAGCATGATGAGGATGAAGAGTATCCGGTTGTTAAGCGTAAGAAATTTGTGGTTAAGCCGATGGATGTACAGGAGGCAATTATGCAGATGAATTTGCTCAATCATGATTTCTTCGTGTTTAGGGATGCTGATACTGAGGAAGTGAATGTGGTTTATCGTCGGGCTGATGGCAAGTATGGTCTGATTGAGTCTGATAACAGATAAAACAGATTTTTAAGGAAAAGTAGGTGGCTATATGGAGGCCGCTGTTCGTAGGTAGTGCGAGCAGCGGCCTTTTTGCAGTTTAATCATTTGTTTTGACTTCTATAATATAGTTTGTTAAACTATTAGGAGGTGTTTCTATATCCAATTTGTTAGGAGTGAGCATGGTTGTTAGGTATCTTTAAAAGATTTTTAGGCGATAATAATGACAAAGAAATAAAACGGATGAGAGGAATTGTGGAGCAGATTAATTCCTATGAGGATGATCTTGCTGAGCTAAGTGATTCTTCCCTTACCAGGCATACGGATCAGTTTAAGGAGCGACTGGCTAATGGCGAGACCCTTGATGATATTCTGCCGGAGGCCTTTGCAGTTGTTCGTGAGGCATCCCGCAGGGTTCTTGGTATGCGGCATTTTGATGTCCAGCTGATAGGTGGTATTTGCCTCCATGAAGGAAAGATTGCCGAGATGCGTACCGGTGAGGGTAAAACCCTGGTTGCAACGTTGCCGGTATATCTTAACGCCCTTACAGGCAAGGGTGTCCATATGGTAACAGTCAACGATTATCTGGCAAAGCGTGATAGCGAATGGATGGGGCGATTGTACAATTTTTTGGGTCTTACCGTAGGACTTATTAAGCATGACATGGATTTTCCACAACGGAAGTTTTCCTATAATTGTGATATTACCTTTGGTACTAACAATGAATACGGGTTTGATTACCTTAGGGACAATATGGTAGTTGATATTAACCAGATGGTTCAGCGGGAGCTGAACTATGCCATCGTGGACGAGGTGGACAGTATTCTCATTGATGAGGCCCGGACTCCGTTGATTATTTCTGGGGCTGGTTCCAAATCAACTGACATGTACAGCCGCATGGCCAAGGCTGTAGAAACCCTGAAGCCTGGGGAGGATTATACGGTAGATGAAAAGCAGAAAACTGTTGCCCCTAATGAAACGGCTGTGGCCAAGGTGGAAAAATTCCTGGGCGTAAAAAATATGTATGATTCGGATAATCTTGAGATGTCCCACTGCTTTACGGCAGCGCTCAGAGCCAAGTCCCTTATGAAGCGAGACCGGGATTATGTGGTAAAGGACGGAGAGATTGTCATTGTAGATGAATTTACCGGACGGCTTATGGAGGGGCGTCGGTATTCTGATGGTCTTCATCAGGCGATAGAGGCCAAGGAGGGACTGGAGGTCCGCCGACAGTCTCAAACCCTGGCCAGCATTACCTTCCAAAATTATTTCCGTATGTACAAAAAGCTGGGCGGCATGACTGGTACTGCCAAGACAGAGGAAGACGAGTTTATCAAGATTTACAATCTGCCAGTTGTGGTGGTTCCTACCAACAAGCCGATTTGCCGGGTAGATATGCCGGATGTAATCTATAAGACCCGCCGGGCCAAGCTGAAGGCCGTTGCCAATGACGTGGAGCGTATTCATAGCACTGGCCAGCCTGTATTGATTGGAACTACTTCTATTGCTCAGTCTGAGGAAATCAGTGCCATATTGAGAAAACGGGGAATTTCCCATAATGTGTTGAATGCCAAGTTCCATGAAAAGGAAGCAGAGATTATTGCTGATGCTGGGCAAAAGGGTGCAGTAACCATTGCTACCAACATGGCTGGACGTGGTACTGATATAAAGCTTGGGGAAGGGGTGCCGGAGTTAGGCGGTTTGTACATTGTAGGTACTGAGCGTCACGAATCCCGTCGAATTGATAATCAGCTTCGGGGGCGTGCCGGCCGTCAGGGAGACCCAGGTAATTCCCGCTTCTATCTGTCCCTGGAGGATGATTTACTGCGTCTGTTTGGTGCTAAAAATATTTCCTCCATTATGGACCGACTGGGCATGGGTGAGGATGATCCTATTGAGCATAAAATGATTACCAAATCCATTGAAAATGCCCAAAAAAAGGTGGAGGGACGTAACTTTGACATGCGTAAGCATGTGCTGGAATACGATGATGTAATGAACCAGCAGCGTGAAATAATTTATGCTGAGCGTAAAAAGGTGCTCAAGGGGGGTAATCTCCGCGAGCATGTCATTCATATGATTGGCCAGATTATCGAGGCAGAAATGGACCAATATGCCAATGCTAAGCTGTACCCTGAGCAGTGGACTCTGGGAGAGCTTATTAAGGATGCTGAAAAGGTGTACGCTCCTCAGGGTAAGCTGAAGCTGGAGGAGCTGGAGGAAATGAGCCGGGATGAGGTTCAGGAAACGTTGATGAATGTTGCTGAGGAAGCATATCAGCTACGGGAAAAGCTCTTTGGCGAGGAAAATATGCGGGAGCTGGAGCGTATAGTTATGCTTCGGGTTATTGACAACCGCTGGATGGAGCATCTGGACGAAATGGACATGCTGCGTGAAGGCATTGGGCTGCTGTCCTATGGTCAACGCAATCCTTTGGTTGAATATAAAATCAAGGGGCATGACATGTTCCAGGAAATGATTGATGGCATTCAGACGGATATTGCCACCATGATGTACCGGGTGAATATTATTACGCCAGAGCAGCAACGGGCCATGGAGGAGCAAGCTCAGAAGCGGATTGCCCAGGCCAAGTCCAGCCATAGCAGTGAGCCGGCTGAAGAGGATACCAAAAAGCAGCCGTATGTA
>JAFVER010000093.1 GCA_017475925.1 Anaerovibrio sp.
AAGCATCCAAGAGGCAAAGCCGATTGGATAATGCGCCCTATGCGAAAGTGTCCTGTGAAACAAAACTTTGTTGAAGTTGAACAGCAGACACTCACCGTTACGGAAGCATCCAAGAGGCAAAGCCGATTGGATAATGCGCCCTATGCGAAAGTGTCCTGTGAAACAAAACTTTGTTGAAGTTGAACAGTAGACACTCACCGCTACGGAAGCATCCAAGAGTAAAAGACGATTTGGTTATTGACAAATATTCGTTATTTTCCTAAACTATAGGGGTAAAATTTTGGTCCCACACTAAAGTGTGCTAAGGCTCGTTTTACTAAATCGTTGAGGAGCGCCTTCGATTTATCAAAGACAATTATATAGCGAGGGACCCCGTGTTTCGGGTTGAGAGGAAGCTTTTGAGCTTCGACCGACTGCCTGGGCAGTTTTGCTGTATAGATGTCTTGTTATGCAATTAACTTCACTTTTCGGCTGACTGCCTGGCAAATCAGCTAAAGGAGTGAAGTTTTTTTATGGAAAATCATCAAAAAATTCTGCGCATGGTTTTTATGGCCATGATGATTGGACTGGGAGTTGTTATATCTCCTATTCTGCGGGTTGAAGGCATGTGTCCCATGGCCCACCTTATCAATATTGTGTGTGCTGTAATGCTGGGCCCTGTCGAAGCATTTACCTGTGCCTTGATTATTGGCATAATCCGCATGATGTTTATGGGAATTCCGCCCCTGGCCCTTACTGGCGCAATTTTTGGTGCCACTCTTTCCGGTGTGCTTTATCGTATTTCCAAGGGTAAAATAATAGCCGGAGTAATTGGCGAAATAATCGGCACCGGCATAATCGGGGCAATTGTATCGTATCCGGTAATGGCCCTTTTAATGGGGCGCACTGGCCTCACCTGGCTGTTTTATGTGCCATCCTTTATCATGGGCACCCTTATTGGCGGAACCATTGCCTTTATTTTCCTTACAGCCCTGAACCGTAACAACACCCTTACAGAAATTCAAAAAAAATTAGGAGCCAAATATTATGATTGACCACTTATTTGCCCAAAAATTAATGGCGCTACGCCAAAAGACAAAAAAAATACAGCCTCTTATTCATTGTATTACAAATCCGATTTCCATAAATGACTGCGCCAATGCCATTTTAGCAGTTGGCAGCCGCCCAATTATGGTAGAGCATCCAGCTGAAGCCGCCGAAATCACCACCTCGGCTGCAGCCCTTTGCTTGAATCTTGGCTCCATTACCGAAGCCCGTCTACAAGCTATGAAGCTTTCTGCGGAGGCAGCAAATAAAAATAATATTCCCATAATCCTTGATACAGTTGGTGCTTCCTGTAGCTCTTTCAGAAAAAACCTTTTAGGAGAATTTATTCCTTTGCGAAAGCCCCAAATCATAAAGGGAAATATTTCTGAAATCCTGGCGGTGTGTGGTATGGACTGCCACAGCTCCGGTGTAGAGGCAAACAGTAGTCAGCTTATAAATAAAGACAACGCGGAAGAATATTCCAGGCTGTTATCCTCTTGGGCAAAAAAAAATTCCACTGTCTTATTAGTCAGTGGACCAATGGACTATGTAACTGATGGCAGTGTATCATACCTGATAAAAAACGGTGTTCCCATGATGGGAAATATTACCGGTACAGGCTGTATGCTAAACGCCCTTGCTGCTGCCTATGCTCCTGGAGGCCTTTCTATTGAGGCAGCCCTTTTGGCAGCTGTTTCCTTCGGTATTGCCGGAGAAATTGCAGCAAAACACTCCACCGGCCCCGGTACCTTCCATATGCAGCTTTTTGATGCTCTGTACAACCTAACGGATGCGGACATTATTACAAAGGGAAAAATTACCGAATTATAACTTAAAAAGGATGTGGAAAGTGATTATCACTCGACACATCCTTTTTTTATTTTATTATGCGTGCTTAATATTGAAAATCAACTCATCCATCAAGCCAATCAGCTGATTGATTTCCGGCTTGGAAATCTGGCCATTTGCACCGAGCTGCTCACCCTTGCGGCGCATTTCCTCACTGATTAATGATGAGAACAGAATGAATGGTGTATCTGAATAGCGTTGATCCTCACGAACCAGCTTCAGCAAGCGATGTCCGTCCATCTGTGGCATCTCAATATCAGATATAATAATCCGAACCTCATCCTCAATAGGAATATCCTTGTCAATATTAGACAGGAAATTCCAGGCATCCTGACCATTGTTAAAGTCACGGACAAATCTGTAGCCGGATTCATGCAGCGTTGATACCAAAAGCTCCCGCAGAAGCGGCGAATCCTCTGCACATACTACATGGATATTGCTTCTCTTTGCCTTCATGTCAACAGTTGCATCATCAAAAGTAGTCAGCTTCTGATTGATTTCAGGATTAATCTCCGCAATAATGGTCTCAAAATCCAGAAGAAGGATAATCTTCTCATCCATTTTTATGATACCCACAACTCTGGACTGATCACCAACCTCTGGAGCCGGCTCCATGTTTTTCCAGGAAATACGGTGTATACGGGAAACGCTGTCTACAAGGAAACCAATATCATAATTATTAATCTCCGTAACTATTATATTCTTAGGCTCATCTGGGGTCTGAACATTCAGGCATCGAGGCAAATTTACCAATGGAATAGCTTTGCCACGAAGAGTAAACAAACCGTCAATATATGGATGAGCCTGTGGCATCTCGGTAACAGGAGTACGGGTAATAACCTCACGCACCTTAGCTACGTTGATTCCATAATGTACATCACCAATATTAAATTCTACGATTTCAAACTCATTAGTGCCAGTCTCTAACAGAATTCCCTTTTTCTCTTCTACTGCCATTCAATCGCCCCCATTTTATATATTCCCTCATGTTAAACCCACAAGGAACCATCAAGTTAAGTTTTCAGCAAAACAGCCATAGTCACATAAACTACTATGTATCTTTATATTCGTTGTCAACAGATTAAATCCTTCTTTGCAACATAAAAACTTTATTTTTTCATTTTTTCAGCAAGGTCCAGCCCTCTTTTTCAATTACAAGCCCATCTTTCATCAGATGTCCCAGGGCTCTTTTAAAAGCAGCCTTGCTTATGCCAAACTTGCCCTTTATAAGCTCTGGCGAGCTGCTGTCGGAATAGGGCATCCTTCCATCGTGACTCTGTAAAAAAATCATGAGCTTATCTGAATCATTACCTATGGCCTCTGCCTTGGCTTTTCGGAGGGATGCATTAATCCGCCCATCTGGACGAACATAGGTAACCCTGGCACTTATTTCTTCCCCAACCCGTGGTTTATACGGTGCTTCATGATGTGGGACAAAGGCTATATACCGTTCCTTGGTCAAAAGAAAAATTCCCCTGTCCGTAATGTTGTAAATAGAACCAGTAATCACCTGTCCCTTTCGTACATTTTCAGCCCGTACTGAGGCTCTGCGTATCTCATCCTCGACCTTCATGGTAACAGCCAGCCGCCCTGATTTATCGGTATACAGCTTAGCCCAGACAACCTCACCAATTTTCAAATTGCCCCGCATTCCGGCATAAGGCATAAAAATACCACGCTCTGCCCCCACATCAAGGAAGGCACCATCCTTGGAAACATTTATGACCTTGAGTCTGGCTATTTGTCCTTCACGCATTTTAGGCACCCGCATACTGGCAGTAAGGCGACGCTTCGGGTCAAGGTATAAAAATACCTTCACATCATCACCAATATTGACAGCATGTGTCTGCTGAGTTTTATGCAGTAAAATATCATCATTGGTATTTCCTGTCTCGGCATCAAGAAATATTCCCAGCTCCGATTCCCGTACTGCCTTTAAAGTAGCCACTGTACTTGGGCCATATTTTTTTTGTACTTTCTCCATATCATTCCTCATAGGTCGTAAGCTCAGCATCACCCCAGAGACTTTCCAAAGAATAATATTCACGGCTGTCCTGTAGGAAAACATGCGCTACACAATCACCATAGTCCAAAAGTACCCACTCTGCTTCCCGATACCCTTCACGGTGAAGCATAGAGTGACCTGCTTCTGAAAGCTGCTCTTCAATATTATCAGAAATGGCCTTTACCTGGGTGGTACTGCCTGCTGAACATATTACGAAATAATCTGTGGCAGGTGACAAGCCTACCATATTCATAAGCACTACATCCCGGCCCTTTTTGTCAGCTGCAGCCTTTGCTATGGCCTTAGCCAGCTCTAACGAAGTTTTATACAAATCAATTCCTCCCAAATCAATTACTTTCCGGCTCCTCTGGCGGGAAAAGCTCATTCATCAGCTCCGACGTTTTATCTGGATTATAAATCCAGCTGTTATCCTTGGCAAGCTCTCCTGGAAGCAACACAACTTTTGGTTTTGTGCCCTGCATATTGGTAATCAGCTTAGCAATATGTCCCGAATCAAAGGCTTCGATACTGGATTTAATACGCCGATCACAGACCTCCACCAGCTCCGGCAGCTCGGTCATAGTCTCTGGATTTAATATTTTTTCGTAAATCGCCTTCAAAAATTTCTGCTGACGCATGTTTCTTCCATAGGAACCAAGATCATCACTGGAAAACCTCAGATATTTCTGGGCCATATCTCCTTCCATATGCTGAAGCCCCTTAGATATATGAATATAAAGATCCCCCTCCGGGTCATCATAATTCATGTCGTTATCTACGTAAATATCAACGCCACCTAAAATATCAACCACTTCAGCCAAAATATCGGTATCTATTACCATGTAGTGGTGTATGGTAACATTCAGATTTTTAGCCACCGTTTGCTCCACCAATGGTATGCCCCCATAATAAAAGGCATTATTCAACGGCTCCGGCGTATTTCTTCCCTGAATATTCATCAAGGTATATCTTGGGATAATAACAAACCGCACCTCACCTGTTGCATGCTTTGCACTCAGCAAAATGATGGCATCCGCCTGTGGGCCCGTATCCTCCCGGCCTGCGTCAAGACCTACCACCAGCATATTGGTATAATCATCAAACCTTGGGTCAAAGCTGGCTGCTCTCAACGCCTTTCTTTGCTTGTAGCCATCATATATTTCCATATAGGTTGCATAGGTCTGACTTCCCCATTCATAAACAACCATAGAAATCCAGCTTAATGCTACCATCACTACAGTAACCAGCAGCATGGCCAAAAAAACTCTGGTTATTTTCAGGTTTCTCTTACGTCGTCGTTCCTTCTGCTTCTTTTCAATTCGTTCCCTTGTTTCACTATAAGGCTTTTTCTTCATGGTTTATATGTTCTCATGTAACTTTATAAGTAACTCATTTCTGGCAATTACAGTGTCCGGATGAATAAGATGCCCTTTGTTAATAACAAACTTAATAGACTGGGTAAGACCGGCAAAAACCATTTCATCCAACGAAGCACTTCTGGCTAATGCCCTAAGCTCATCCACCCCGGGGTAGCTCCTTCCCGGCTCTATCATATCAGCAAAATATATGATTTTATCCAAATCCGTCATGGAAGCTCCGCCCACTGTATGTCGATATATGGATTGGGCAATTTCCCTGTCATGTACACCATATTCTTCTCCTATAAGCCGGGCGCCGATATAACCATGCAGCAATAATGGCATGTTTTTCTCCACCGGGCCATAGGAAATATTTCTTTTGTTTGCTTCCTCTATCATCTGCTCATTGGGATATTGTCTGGCACAGTCATGCAGCAAGCCGGCTATTTCAGCTTTTTTTACATCAACATTAAATCGCCTTGCCAATATCACCGATGTCTCAGCCACTCCTATTGAGTGTGCAAACCTGGACGGCTTTAGTCTGCCCTGTAGCTTTTCCTTCATTTCATCATAATTCATCATATTGCTCTTTCCAAACAACTAGTGTATTGACACAATGATTTTTGAACTAAAAAGCTTCGCCAGAGGTGCTGTCAAAATATCATCGTGTCGATGCACCAGTGCACTAGTCTTTATACAAGCCCTGCTTATAAATATACTGCTCTACAGCAGCCGGGACAATATACTTAATAGAATATCCCTTTTTTATCCGCTGCCTGATATCAGTAGAGGATATTTCCAGCTCCGGTGTCGCCAAACGATGAATTTTTTCTTTTCCTAATTCACCAAAGGATTCCTTTATTTGGTTGACATCTGGAACACAGCCCTGACGCGAGGCCCCAATAAAATGGCACAGCTGCAAGAGCTCGTCGATGCGGTCCCAGGTATGAATTTCCTGTATCGCATCAGCGCCAGTAATAAAATAAAATTCCGTATCATTACCATATTGGGTGATAAGCTGAGATATTGTATCAATAGTGTAGGACGGACCAGGACGATTCATTTCGATATCCGACACCTCAAAATTGGGATTTGAACAGGTTGCCAACACAGTCATCACATATCTGTGCTTGGCCATGGTAACCTCCTGATGCCGCTTATGAGGCGGCACAGCAGCAGGAATAAATATTACCTTGTCCAGATGATATTCGTCCCGCACCGCTTCTGCTGTCATTAAATGACCCACATGAATAGGATCAAAGGTGCCACCTAAAATTCCAACTCTCTTTTTTTCTCCCATATCATTCACCCATATAAAACTCCCACTGAATAAGCCTCATTTTATCACGCCGGGGGGCACTACATAGCATATAACAAACAATACAACAATACAAACAAATAAAATTACAACAACTGCCCTGGCGTAATCCAGAACATCATGCTTTCCCTTGGCTGTGGCAATATATTGCTTACAGGTCTTAATATATCCTGTCATTAACTGCTTCAACGTATCTGACCGTCTCCATTGATTAGATATTTAGTGCTGGTAAGCGCAGCAAGCCCCATTGGTCCACGGGCATGCAATTTTTGGGTGCTTATGCCAATTTCTGCCCCAAAACCAAATTCACAGCCATCGGTAAACCTAGTAGATGCATTTACATAAACCGCCGCAGCATCCACCCGTTGTTGAAACTGTCTTGCATTTTTCAGGCTCTCTGTGACTATTGCCTCTGAATGACCAGTGTTATATTTGTTAATATGGTCAATGGCTTCATTCACATCATCGACTATTTTAACCGATAAAATCAAATCCCCATACTCAGTGTGCCAATCCTCCTCCGTGGCCGGTGTTATATCAGAAAGAATCTCCTGACAACGCAGGCATCCCCGTAATTCACAATGCTGCTCTGCCAGAACCCTTTTAAGTTCCGGCAAAAAGCCTTCAGCAATATTTTGATGTACCAGCAATGTTTCCATAGCATTGCATACTGATGGCCGGCTTGTTTTGGCATTTACAGCAATATCCAAGGCCATCTTCATATCAGCACTTTCATCTACAAAGGTATGACACACTCCTGTACCGGTTTCAATAACCGGGACCGAGCTGTTATTCACTACAGTTTTTATGAGCCCTGCGCCACCCCTTGGAATAATCACATCAAGATATTTATTCATTTTAAGCATCAGCTGAACCGCTTCCCGGTCAGTAACATCCACAAACTGGATAGCACCGTCAGGAATCCCGGCAGCATAGGCAGCCTCCTGTAATAAGGCAATAATCGCTTTATTGGAATTTATTGCTTCAGAGCCGCCTTTAAGTATAACAGAATTACCGGCTTTTATACACAATCCGGCAGCATCTGATGTTACATTTGGCCGGGCTTCGTAAATAATCCCCACAGTACCCAATGGTACTCTAACCCGGCGAATTTCCAGGCCGTTTGGACGAACTGTTGCATAATCCCCTTCGCCCACTGGATCAGGCAGACTGGCAGCCTGTCTTAGCCCATCGGCCATACCAGCTATACGGCTTTCATTAAGCATCAGACGATCTATATATGAACGTCTTATCCCCTTTTGCTGAGCCAGCTCCACATCCAGCCTATTGGCCTCAATAATAGTTGGGCTATGCTGCTCCAAGACGTTAGCCATTTCCATCAACGCCCTGTTTTTGGTTTCTGTGGACAATATAGCCATTGCACCGGCCGCCTGTTTGGCCGCTTTGGCCTTTTCAAGCATAATTTCCTGCAAATTCACTGCCAATCCCCCCACCGAAAAAATAAATATATCCCTAACTCAAACTTCCCACATGTATAAATGTGCATTTGTGCTAGGTGAATGTCTAACGTGGAGCGCTTTCGCTCAAGACATTTTGCCTAGTGGAACTAAGTTCAATCTACGCATAGCTTGATTTCACTAAGTACCAAGGCAAAATAATGTCCACTTATAGACAATACACCTAGCTTTCTTCACTTTTTCTATATGGGAAGTTTGAATCCCTAAATCATTAACACCATATTATCCCGGTGTATTACTTCCTCCGGAACGCTTTCTTCAAAAAGCTTTTTAAATTCCTCGGTTCTGAGTCCCTTTATCCGCTGAACATCCTGCTCAGCAAAATTAACGACCCCTCGGGCAATTTCCTGATAATCCTCTGTCAAAACCCGAACAGTATCGCCAATACTGTATTCTCCTTCAGAGAATTTAATACCGGCAGCCAACAGGCTTGAACCAGCTTTAAGGGCCTTAACACAGCCTGCATCCACGACAATATCACCGTTTATCCGCTTACCAAAGGCCAACCAGCTTTTTCGGGCCTTCAAATGTGCTTCCTTAGGTGGAAATATCGTTCCCACAGCTTCACCATCGATAATACGCCTTAATATATTTTTTTCGGCACCGGCTGCAATACACATGGTAACCCCAGAAGCCGTTGCGATTTTGGCAGCCTCAATCTTTGTGGCCATACCACCAGTGCCCATGGCCGTACCAGCCCCACCGGCCAGCTTTTCAATCTGTGGGGTAATTTCATCAATTTCAGATATTAAGGTGGCATTTTTATCCGTTTGAGGATTGCCGGTATATACGCCATCGATATCCGAAAGAATTATCAGTAAATCCGCATCAACCAGGGCTGCCACCATGGCAGACAAATTATCGTTATCCCCGATTTTTACCTCATCCACTGCCACTGCATCATTTTCATTTATTACCGGTATAACGCCCATTTTCAACATTGTCAGCAGGGTGTTACGGGAATTGTTGTATTGCCTGTGCTGCATGTAATTATCACGGGTTAGAAGCACCTGACCGGCAGTCTGGCCGTATTCAGCAAACAGCTTATCATAAATATGCATCAGCATTCCCTGCCCCACAGCAGCCAACGCCTGCTTTTCTCTGACCCCAGTGGGACGTTTTTTTAGACCCATACGGACAACACCGGCACCAATTGCGCCAGATGAAACAAGTATTACCTCTCTGTCCTGATTGTATAAATCAGCCAATTCACGGACAAGCTGCTCGATTCGATATAGATTTAATTGGCCGTTATCATATAGCAGTGTACTGGTTCCCACCTTTACCACTATACGCCCGGCATTTTTTATATGCCTGCGAGTGTCCATACATAAGTCCTCACTTTGATTGCTATTTAGGAAGCTCAATTTTTGGTTTATCAAAATTCCGTTTAAACAGAAGTCCGTTTCTGCCAATTACCTGTACCAGATTTGAATCTGTACGTTCAGCCAAAATTGTAATAACACTTTCCGGCGTGTCAAAACAGTTTTGCAATACCCGAACCTTTATAAGCTCCCGTTTTTTTATGGCCTCAGCAGCCGAGGTAACAACCATGGGGGTTATTCCCTCTTTGCCAATCATCACTACTGGATCAATTGTCATGCCCATAGAGCGCAAAAAACGTTTTTGCTTACCAGTTAAATTATTTTTTATCATAATATAGTCTGCTCCCTATTCCCGGTACTCAAATTCCATTTCACCAATACGAACCGTGTTGCCTTCCTTTATGCCCCGTTCAATAAGCTTTTTATCGATGCCCTTGATACGCCATATATACTGAAATCTTCGCACAGCCTCATCATTGCCAAAATTAGTCATTGCCACCAGCTTATTAAGCGACCTGCTGCTGACAATAAAATCCCCGGCATCATTACGGCTAATGGTTACCTTGTCAGGGTCCTCCTCCTGGGTGTCATATACCTTTATTCCTTCCTCAGTATCTGGCTCCTCCACATACTCATCCAATACCTTGGCAACATGATTTATCAATTCCTGGGTGCCCTGCCTGGTCACCGCTGAAATAGGGAATATTCTTATTCCTTCCTTTTCAGCTAATTCCTTAAGCCGTTCAAAATTGTCGGCTGCTCCCGGTAAATCCATTTTATTGGCTGCCAGTATCTGAGGACGTCGGGCAATTTTTTCACTATATATCTTAAGCTCCCGGTTTATTTTGTAATAATCTTCTACCGGATCCCGGCCTTCAATCCCAGAAGCATCCACAATATGGATTATAACCTTTGTCCGCTCAACATGGCGCAAAAAATCATGGCCCAGACCCACTCCCTCAGATGCACCATCAATAAGTCCCGGTATATCGGCCATAACAAAGGTTCTTTCGTCTCCGAGCTCACCAACATTTACTACCCCTAAAACCGGTGTAATGGTGGTAAAATGATATTCGGCGATTTCCGGTCGGGCAGCAGATACAGCCGCTACCAGACTGGACTTGCCAACACTTGGATAACCAACTAATCCGACGTCAGCCAACAGCTTTAACTCAAGAAGCAGATTTCGGGTTTCACCTGGCTCCCCAAGCTCGGCAAAGGTCGGTGCCCGATTGGCGCTGGTGGCAAATTTGGCGTTTCCCCGACCGCCACGACCGCCCTTGGCAATAACTGCCTGCTGCCCTATCTCAACTAAATCAGCCAGAATTTCTCCTGTATCAGCATCCTTTACGAGAGTTCCCTGGGGCACTTTAACTATACAAGGAGGTGCATTATGTCCATACTGATTTTTTATATCACCATTTTCGCCGTTTTTTCCCTGAAATTTTCTATGATAGCGAAAATCCAGCAATGTATTCATATTGTTGTCAACTACAAAAACAATATCCGCACCCCGGCCCCGATCACCTCCGGATGGACCGCCCTTTGCCACAAATTTGTCCCGACGGAAAGCCGACTTGCCGTTACCTCCATTACCGGCAATCACCTTTATAGTAGTTCTATCTATAAACTGCATAATATCCTCCTGTATGTCCCTTTAAGGAAGGTGCCCAAAGGGCGGATGATGTCAACTCCAAAGTGATGTATAAAAAGCTGGTATTGTACCCAATGCCAGCTTTTTATACACTACTCATTTTAATAACTCAAATAATAAAATATACCTGCGTCTATGTAAAGACGCAGGTATAATCTACTAATTACACAGCAGCCTCTTCAACAGCATAAACGCTAACCTGACGGTTATAACGTCCCTTACGCTCAAAAGCTACACGGCCAGCGATCTTTGCGAACAAAGTATCATCCTTGCCAATACCAACATTATTACCTGGATGGAAATGAGTACCACGCTGACGAACAATAATACTGCCTGCTGTTACGACAGTGCCTGCCTGCTCCTTTACACCAAGGCGCTTTGCCTCACTGTCACGTCCATTACGGGTACTGGATACACCCTTCTTATGTGCAAAAAGCTGTAAATCAAAAGTAAACATCGAATTACACCTCCTGATCCTGTTGAATCTCATATATGTGTACTCCATCGGGATCATTCTCTCGGACAAGATTATCATGAATATCGTACATTCCAATGAGCATTGTCTCTAAAAGTACATCAGTTATTTCATCAGGGCTCCCTACTAACCTCACCTGTAAGTCACCTGGCGCTATCTTGTATTTCAGATAAGCTGATAGGCTTTCCTCATCCTCCTCTGAAATACCATTCAGGCGCATTAAGTGCTCACCTATTCCCTTTAGGGTCGTTTGAGCTAATACCGATACTCCAGCACATGTAATGCTGTTGCCACGCTGACCATAATGTCCGCTTACAGTATAGCCCCATATTCTGCCCTCTGTATTACGAAAGGCAACAATCTCGATGCCGTTGCCCTCCTTCTGTCTGTATCGTTTTACCAGAAAAATACCAACAACAATAATCACTGATATAACGACTAACAGAATAATTGTCATTACTTTTAAGCCTCGATTTTCTCGATAACAACCTTAGTGAATGGCTGACGATGGCCCTGACGCTTACGATAGTTGGACTTAGCCTTGTACTTGAAAACCAGAATTTTCTTTTCCTTGCCCTGAGCCTCTACCTTGGCAGTAACCTTCGCACCTTCAACAACTGGCTTGCCAACAACAACGTCACTATCCTTTACAACAGTCAGAACCTGATCAAAGGTAACAACATCACCTTCAGCAGCCTCAAGCTTTTCAACAGTAATAACATCGCCTTCAGCAACCTTATACTGCTTGCCACCAGTCTTGATAATTGCGTACATCTTTACACCTCCCTATAGTTGTACTCGCCAGCTACGGTACAGATAAACTGTTTCACCCTAAGCTTAGGATTCATTCGGCTAAATTCAGTGGGAATTTAAACTCCCGCTGAATAAGTCTAATTTTAAAACCTCACTGTGCGGTTGGGGAAAACGCATAGTTACAGCGCTTACGGATAAGTATGTTATCATAAATTTTATGCTTAGTCAATAAAAAAGCGTGATAAACATAGAAATTTACCACGCTGATACAATTGATATATTATGTGAAATTATACGAATACATATTTTAACACAAATATAACGGCCAAAATATACATAACCGGGCTAATGTACTTCTTGGTAAATTCACCAGAAAGCAAATTAATAACCACATAAGATATGAAACCCATGGCAATGCCCTCAGAGATAGAATACATAAATACCATGGTTACAGTAGCAATATACGCCGGGAAAGATTCAGTAATATCACTGAAATCAATTTTCGTCAGGCTGCTTACCATCAGGAATCCAACTACTATCAGAGCCGGTGCAGTAGCAAAGGCTGGAATAGTCAGAAAAAGCGGTGCCAGAAAAAGACTTAGAATAAACAATCCGGCAACGGTACAGGCTGTGAGTCCGGTACGACCACCGGCACTGACGCCAGCGGAGCTTTCAACATAGGTAGATACCGTAGAGGTTCCCAGCACAGCACCCACAGATGTTGCCAAAGAGTCAGCCAACAATGCGCCTTTAATTCGTGGCAGCCGGCCATTTTCATCCAGCATATCCGCCTTGGAAGCAACCCCAATAAGTGTCCCAAGGGTATCAAAAAGATCAACAAACATAAAGGCCAAAATTACAGTAAAAAAGTTAAAGCTCCATATACCGGAAAAATCAACCTGCATCAATGTTGGTGCAATACTTGGAATACTGATTCCATTAGAGAAATTTGGAATAGTAGAAAACATTCCCATTTCAGGGTTTGGTACATAAATACCTGCTACTTCACAAACCATTCCCAAAAACCAGGTGAAAAGTATTCCCCAAAGTATATCGCCAGGCACCTTTTTGTGAATAAGCACTGCCATAATCAGAATACCCACCAGTGCCAGCACCGCGCCAACACCTGTGGTGTAAAAGGTCCCATCTGCCAAGGAGGATTTAAAAGGATAAATCGTAACCAGGGTTGCGCTATCAACTACCAGTTTGGCACTCTGCATACCGATAAAAGCAATAAACAAACCGATACCGGCAGTAACACCTAATTTAAGGTTGGTTGGAACACAGTTAAAAATAGCCTCTCTGACATTGGTCAATGACAATATAAGAAAAATAAAACCCTCGATAAATACAGCAGCTAAAGCAACCTGCCAGGAATATCCCATAGCACCACATACAGTAAAGGCAAAGAACGCATTAAGTCCCATACCCGGTGCTAAAGCAAAGGGATAATTGGCAAATACGGCCATAAAAATCGTACCAATGGCTGCACCTAACGCTGTGGCAACAAATACTGCTCCTGCATCCATCCCGGTGGTAGATAAAATCCCCGGATTTACTGCCAAAATGTAGGCCATTGTCATAAAGGTTGTCAAGCCAGCAATCAGCTCAGTACGGACTGTTGTGCCATTATCCTTTAAATGAAACAGCTTCTCTAAAGTTTCACTCATCTTTTAACCTCCTAAGAAATACAAATGAAAAACATCTAAATTATACATTACAACATATAAAAAAACAATAAAAAAACTTGGCTGCATTGGCTAACCAAGTTCTCTTGATATGCTATAAATTCAAGCTCCGCTTATGGGCTCGCTTGCATTAAGCGCTGCTAACAAAAAAGCTGACACAAAAAGCCAGCGATTTTATCAAATGGCGGAGCAGAGAGGATTCGAACCTCCGCAGCCTTGCGACCCTAACGATTTAGCAAACCGTCCTCTTCAGCCTCTTGAGTACTGCTCCGAAGCATATAAAATTCAAAAATGGCAGGGGCAGTAAGACTTGAACTCACAACCTACGGTTTTGGAGACCGTTGCTCTACCAATTGAGCTATACCCCTGTATAATATGGGGCGATCGGTGGGGATCGAACCCACGCATGCTGGAGCCACAATCCAGTGTGTTAACCACTTCACCACGACCGCCATATGAAATCTGTTGGTATTTCTACCAACAGATAAATTTTAAACCGGCAACTTCCTATCCTCCCAGGCCGTCTCCAGCCAAGTACTTTCGGCGTTTATGTGCTTAACTACTGTGTTCGGAATGGGAACAGGTGGATCCACATAGCCATCATCACCGGATTGCGGACGTATCCAAGAGGTATAACCGATTGGTTAATACGTCCCATGCGAAAGCGTCCTGTGAAGCAAGGCCATAGGCCAAAGCTGAACAGCTGACGCTGACCGCTATTTTTTTATGAAAATACATTTGCATGTACCCTCAGCCGTCAACATCATCCAATCATACTTCGCCGTTGCTTGTATTCTTGGGATGTTTTGGCATGGGGTACATTAGCGACTCAACTTCGCCTTACGGCTTGTTTTGTCGATGTACCTCCAAAACTAAACAGAAACACCGTCGACTTCTTCCAATCATACTTCGCTTTCACTCGTATTCCTGGGAAGTCTTGGTATGGAGTACATTTGCGGTTCAATTTCGCCATACAGCTCATTTCACCGATGTACTTCCACAAGAAACATCTTAGTAAGCGCTTTCTAAGTTAAGCCCTCGACTTATTAGTACTGGTCCGCTTCACATGTCACCACGCTTCCACTTCCAGCCTATCTACCTCATCGTCTTTAAGGTGTCTTACCAGATTGCTCTGTGAGAGATCTCATCTCAAGGCGGGTTTCACGCTTAGATGCTTTCAGCGTTTATCCCTTCCGAACGCAGCTACCCAGCTGTACAACTGGCGTCATAACTGGTACACCGTTGGTTCGTCCACTCCGGTCCTCTCGTACTAGGAGCAGCTCCCTTCAAATCTCTTGCGCCCGCGATGGATATG
>JAFVER010000094.1 GCA_017475925.1 Anaerovibrio sp.
TCACCCAGACCCCCCATGCCGATTTCATTTCCACCATCACCTACAGAAATAGTCATGATACCCCGTTTTTTTCCTTCATCAATAATACAGGAGGTATCAACCAGCATATCATCTATGATGGCACCACGCATGTTATGATAATGGCCATCACTGGCCTTCCCCGGCCGTTCCAGGGTAATGATGTGTGTTGGCATAAATTCATCCAGCTTCTTGCAGATAAAGTCAGCGGTATTCATCCCGGGAATAACACATGGCTCACTGACACAGCCCAAGGTTTTTAAGGCTGCTGCAAATGGTTTAAAGCCTTCCTCATCAGTTAAAGGCAATACTTTGGCCCCGATTTTCTCCAGCGCCGCTGCAATGTTGGCAGTTCCACAAGGCCCATCTGTTTCGCCAATGTATTCACCATTATCCAACCGCACAGGAAACCCTGTCAACAGGACTACCCGTTCAGCTCCGTTTAGCGCATCATAAAGCTTGGCCACCGGATTGGCCGGCAAGGATGGAATGAGTCCCCGTTTGCCGGGATCCTCCCGCATAATACTGTCCAGCTCATCAAAAAATGCCATAAAACCACTTCCTTACTTCTTACGGCTTTCCAAAAAATCATTAATCTCACTGTTTAGCTTGTCAGTGATAAACATACAGCCTGGGGCATGGGTTATAACCAATGGCAGCCTTGCGTGTTCAATTACAGCCTGAGGAGTAACACCACAGGCCCAAAACACTGGAATTTCACCTGGCTTAAAGGTCACAGCATCACCATAATCCGGCTTTAAAACATCCTTTATACCAAGCTTTTCTGGATGACCTATATTTACCGGTGCTCCATGCACGTTAGGAAACCGCCCGGTTATTGCATCAGCTATCATGGCATTTTGCGGCGTCATTGGCCGCATACTTACCACCAGCTCTCCCTGAAAAATACCGGCAGGCTCACACATGGTTGTAGTCTTAAACATTGGCACATTACATCCCATGGATATGTGTCTTATATCAATATGGGCCTCCATTAGTGCCTCTTCAAAGGAAAAGCTGCACCCAATAAGAAATACCACAAAGTCGTCCTGCCAATATGGTGTAGCATCTGTTACCTCCTTGGTCAGCACACCATTTTCAAATATCCGGTATTTGGGAATATCAGTAAGGATATTTGCCCCAGCTCCCATATCCTTCACATATTGGCTGCCGTGAATAACCTCCAGCAAGGGACATGGTTTAGGATTTTTTCTGGCAAATTCCTCAAAATCCCCAGCATATTTCTCCGGTAAAATCACCAGATTGGCCTGTGCATAGCCGTTGGCCATTCCAGAGGTTTGACCAGTAATTTCTCCACTTCGTATTTTTTCCCAGATTTCTCTTGGAAGCATATTGCCATAGCTTGACATTCAATGCACCTCCCTCAAATTTTCTCAACGGATACCCGAAACAGCTGTCCATCTATTTTTAGCTGATAATTTCTTACACCCACCCGCACCTCGGGCCAGTCAAAAGATTCTATTGAGCTGTCCATAAGTCTAATCTGTTCTTGAACAGCCTTCATATAGCTAATGTAAATTTTCTGGGCTTCATAAACACTTACCACCTCAAAGCAAATTCTTGTACCCGGCTTACATTGGGCCAGTAGCGGCAAATCAGCAGTGATTACTGTTCCGATTTTGGGATAACCACCGGTGGTTTGATGATCAGCCATCATTACAATCGGCTGACCGCCGGGTGGCACCTGAATGGAGCCAAATACTATACCATCAGTAATCATATCCCTGGTATTTTTCCGCTGAATAACAGCCCCCTCCAGGCGATACCCCATACGATCCGAATCCTTTGATACAGTATATACTGAGCCATTTAGGGCTTTAATGGATTCTTCTGTAAAATAATCTGCCTGTGGACCAAGAACGAGCCGAATATGATGATAATCACTGGACCATATTTTATTATCCACCAAATAATTGTATGCTGCATGGCGATGATGGGCATGACCTGTAAGAATTTCCCTGGCAATTATGGATGGCTCTCCTACCGGAAGCTCCGCGCCATTAATAAGCTTCTTACCTGCTACACCGCCAATCCCCAGCTTCATATTAGTAGAACGGCTCCCTAATACCTGCGGAACGCTCAAACCACCAGCTATTGCGATATAGGCTCGTAGCCCTTCCCTCATACCAGCTACCCGCAGGTGCTGACCCTGATGCAGCTCTATTGATTCATAAGGATTAACCCACTGTCCATCCACAATTACCTCAGGTATTCCGCCAGTAACCGCTACCAATACATCGCCCTCTGCCTCAATTTCCGGGCCTAAATAGGTTGACTCCAAAACTGCCGCCTGGGCAGGATTACCTACCAGGGCATTGGCCAGCTCCGCAGCATACTTATCCATAACACCGGAAACCTGCATTCCACTGGCCTGATATCCGTAACGTCCCATATCCTCAACTATTGTCAGTAATCCGCTGTTAATTATTTTTATGTTCATTTTATCATAGCCTTAAATTCTTCACCGGTAATCGCCTTAAACTTAATGTATTGACCTGCTTCAAGAAGTACAGGTCTTTCCCGCTCCGGGTCATACAGCTTTATTGGTGTACGACCAATTATCTGCCATCCGCCGGGAGATTCTACCGAATAAATCCCAGTCTGTTCGCCGGCTATACCTACACTGCCACTTTCAATTTTTAGTCTGGGGGTCTTCTTTCGCGGGGTAGCAATAGCTTTATTCATTCCACCAAGATAGGGAAAGCCTGCCACAAACCCCAGCATATAAATAGGATATTCCGGCTCTGAATGAAGCCTTATCACTTCTTCCTCACTGATACCGTGAGTCTCAGCCACCTCCTTCAGGTCAGGACCGTACTCGCCCCCGTAGGCAACCGGAATTTCCACCACCCTTTTTTCCGGCAGCTTGATATCTCTTAGCTGATTGACAAGTACCTTCAAATTATTCACCAATTCATCGTACTGAATCACCATTGGGTCGTATTCAATCAATAAGGAGCAATATGTAGGAATCGTTTCCACAATGCCGGGGATACCTTTTTCTTTGAGAAGCATTTTTAGAGCAGTGACCCTGTGGTTGATATCCAGGTTTATTTCCTGACCAAATTCCACTGAAACACCACAATCACCTACAGTAAGTATTCTCACTTCATCATTCATTGCTTCAGGCTCCTAACCTCAATATCAGCCGCTTTCAGCGCCTGTCGGATATCCCTTACCAGCTTCACCGCCTGCTCATTGTCACCATGAACACATATACTGTCCGCTTTTATGCTGATTTCTTTGCCATTTATGCTTACTACTTTGCCTTCCTTAGCCATTTTTACTGCCCGCTCTACCGCCAGCTTTGAATCATGAATAACTGCCCCTGGCAGCCTTCTGCTTACCAAGGAGCCATCGTCATTGTAGGCCCGGTCAGCAAACACCTCACTGGCAGTTTTGAGCCCAATCTGCTCTGCCACCTCCAGCATTACAGAGCCTGCCAGTCCCATAAATATCAAATTTTCGTCCAGAGAAGCAATGCCTTCACAAATGCCACGTGCCAGGGCTTCGTCCCTTGCAGCCATGTTATATAACGCTCCATGGGGCTTAACATGCTGTAGGGTCAGCCCCTGCCCTTTTGCAAAAGCCATCAAGGCTCCCACCTGATATTTAACATAGGCTCCAGCCTCCTCTGAACTGACAGTCATTGGTCGTCGGCCAAAGCCCATTAAATCTGGAAAGCCTGGGTGGGCTCCTACAGCCACGCCATGCATTTTGGCAAGCCTTACTGTTTTATCCATAATAAGCGGATCACCGGCATGCCAGCCGCAGGCTACATTTACCGATGTAACGTATGGTATTACCGCCTCATCCATGCCAATGGTATAACAGCCATAGCTTTCCCCCAAATCACAATTCAAATCAACCGCATTCATTTTGTCCTCCCCATTGCCATTATTAATGCTGCAATAATATAAAATTAGAGCCAATCACATGCAAAGTACAGAGATTGGCTCTTGTAGTTTAACCTTGATTTTGAGCCTCATTGCTCAAATAATTTAATTAATCATTTATGGTAGTACGTCCGGTATATTCCAGGTACTCCTTGACCAGCTCATCCTTAATCTGGTTTCTGGTTTTGGGATCCTTGTTGCCAGCTGGCTTGCCATCCACAGTATCAGCAAACAAAATGAAGTTTGATGACGATGTTACCAGTATTTCATCTGCATCCATCAGCTCATCCACGGTATATTCCCGCTCCAAAACTGGAATACCCAACCGGTAGCAGGCCTGAATCATGTGTGTTTTGGCAATGCCCCGCAGAATATACTGGTCATTTGGATGAGAAATCAAAACTCCATCCTTGATAATGGATACATTGCTATGGGCACACTCGGTAACAATCCCATTCCGATGAAGAATAGTTTCGTGAACTCCATCACGGGAGGCCTCCTCAGAATACAGTACAGCCGGCAAAAGATTTAGGGTCTTTATATTGCCATATTCAAACCGAAGATCCGGGCGAGTCTTTAACTTAACAGCTGTTTCCGGGTCGCCAATCTTAGATGGACGGATGTACACCCAAATCTTGCCCATCATGCCTTCACCATAAACATGTCCCCGTGGAGCTACACCTCTGGTTACCTGCCAATAAACAAAGTGCGTATTTCCTTCTACCTGCTTCACCAAATCACACAGCAACTTTTTCAGCTCGGCCTTCTCCATTGGAATATTAATGTCCAAAGCATTAGCACTGCTATAAAAACGGTCTAAGTGGTCATCCAATAAATATGGAACGTGATTACCAGCAGCAGTTGCCTCATAGACACCATCACCAACGAAATGAGAACGGTCATTAAAAGGAATCATAACCTCATCAGGTGTACCAGTTTTACCATCATAATAGGCTAATTCTTTAAACATATTATCACTCCATAAATTAAAAAATTAGAAAAAGACGCTTACACCCGTCATTATATCATGTGTTTGTCATGATTACTATAAATTATAAAAATTTTCTTTATGTATACAAAATAATGTATAAAGCAAAAAATTGTAACATAATATATTTTATACATAGACAATTGTTTGCTTAAATATATAAGTCAATTTACTGTAAAAATATTATATTGCTGCCTATGAAGCTATCTTCACCCGGCCGGCAACCTTATTGTTTTCCTGGGTAATTTTACCATGTAGGCGCTCAACAATATACTGCTGCAAGCCTTCGTTGTCTGTTATACCAACCAACTCCTTGGAAATAATTGCCCCATCCTCTACCAGGCCACCGTAGCTGTCTCCACCTTCAATAATAAACTCATTTACCAGGATTCTGTATTCATTATCCAAAGAAAATGCCTTTCCGCCAACAGTTGTAATAGAAACCCGACTGCCTGGCTTGGCCGGCTTATAAAACAACGAACCGTTATACTGTGGTCCCTTTTCATAAGGTACAGCTGTGTTTATAGTGTATTCCATACCGGCAACCTGCGGAAAGCCCCCCATTTCAGCTGGCGTGTTTTGCGTACATGCCTCAATTACTTCAAGAAGCTTTGAGCCCTTAACAGTTATAACTCCAAGCTCGTTATCAAAAGGAAAGACCGCCTGAATATCCTTCACCTTTATTTTCCCGGCAGCGATACCGGTTCTCACAGAACCGCCATTAACAATACAGGCATCGGCTTTCTTATCATTATCAAGCCTTTGATTTGCTGACCACAAAAGAGCATCTGCACAAAAATCCCCTAACGCAGTTTCTTGATTTCTAAGCCCTGGCATTCTTGTACCATCTAAGGCTGTTACCGCATCGCCAATCGATGTACCAAGCTGTAAATCAATGGCATAGGAGGTATTCTTTATCATTTTTTCCACCTTTCCATCCTGCTTTGTATATTTGCCATAGGGAATAATATTTTCCTGCCAATAACCATTTTCGTAGGTTATACAGCCTAAATTTTTGGTATGACAGCCGGTTTCCACCCGCAGTACATTTCCAATCACATCGTTCTTTACCAGATGATCATGACCATCAATAAAAATATTTATACCATTTACATGCTCCAAAATATCCTCAGATCGGCTACCCATACAGCCATCTTCACTACCCATGTGACCAATGGCAATTATCAAATCACATTTTTCCTTTTGCAGCTGATTTACATACATCTGAACACAGGAATAAAGCATCTGTCCATCGAGGAATTTTAAATTCGCCACATAGGATGGCCGGGCACTGGTCTTGGAGGCTGGTGTAGTCATACCGATAATACCGATTTTGCCATAGGGCTTTTCAATAATGATATAAGGCTTTGTAAGAGCCTGCTCCGTATCCTCATTTATCACATTACAGGAAACAAAAGGAAATTTAGCCTCCTTCATCCGCTGTGCCAAAACCTCCTGTCCATAATCAAATTCATGATTTCCCAAAGTAACAGCATCATAGCCAACGGCATTCATATATTTAACAATGGCCTTTCCCTTGTCAAACTTGGCCAAATCATTTCCCTGCAAAAAATCACCGGCATCAAGCATGATAACGTCGTAGCCTTTGTCCTGCATATCCTTTTTTATTTGGGAAATAACCGACATTCCCATGTGCTCATCATCAGTCCGGTCATATCCATGGGTATCGTTGGTATGCAAAATCATTACCTTGCTGAAATCAGCTGCCAACACGGTCTGACACAGCAATATAAACGCAACTAAAAAAGAATACAGTGTACGTTTAAGCATTTTTTTGTAAAATTCCATCAGCAAAACCTCCTTCTAATGCTCAATTCCTTTTCGTGCCTCCACACCCTGGGTATAATAATGCCTTATCTCCTGCATTTCTGTGATAAGGTCCGCTCTGTCCAAAAGCCATTGGGGAGCGTTACGACCTGTACAAACCACCTCTGTCTCTTTAGGCAGCTCCTCCAGCAATGACTCAATAGCCTCACGGGCTATTAAATTAAAATACAGCGCAACATTTACCTCATCCAGCACCAGCAAATCCGGCTTCATATCCATTATAGACCTTTCAGCCTCTGAGAATTCCCGACAAATCAGCTGTACATAGTCATCCGGTGGTTTTCCTCGGGGAAAAACAACTACATTGCCTCCCCATTGCTTCAGCTGGGCTTCTGTCAGCATTCCTTCCTCAGCAACAAAAAAGGGTTTGCCGGTAGTCATTAAAATCAACTGAGGACTCAGGGTCTTTAGGACCGATTGCTCACTATAGGCCAGGCTTTTCATGAATTGTAAGAAAAAAACTTTATGTCCAGCCCCAATACTCCGTATAGCCAAGCCAATAGCCGCTGTGGTTTTTCCCTTCCCTTTTCCGGTATAAATCTGTAGCATAATCTATAAATCCTTTTTCATGGCGGTAGCCTTGAAGCTCATCTCAACCAAAACTCCCAGCATTTTTTCATCTGCTTCACGTAAATCCAGGCTTATCCAATGCTGCTTGTTCATATGATAAGCGAGGTATATTCCATCCTCCCGAAGCAAATCCTCCCTCATATCCCGTGGAGCCTTCATGTTTACTATTGTAATATTTTCATTATCATCAAGCCCTAAACAGCCTGAAGAAACATCCATAAACAGGCAGAACCATTTTTTACTGCCTCGATGCCTGAACACAAAGGCATCCAAATCCTCCCATGGATAATCCTCCTCCACTCCATAGTTATTTCGTATATAGGCAATTGCCTGCTGTTTTGTCACCCTTACACCTGCTTTCTTTTTATCATTAAACATATTTCAATTTTCTCCACAAAATCGTTTTATCCTGCTAAAAATATAAATGATAACTTATTCAGATGGAGTTTTAACTCCACCTGAATTTAGTTGAATTTACCCAGGGCTTTACGGGTGCTTAACTCCCACCTAAGAGGAAGGAGTCTTAGCACCCGTTAGCATCGGATAAAATACGTTACATGCTTAATCCTTAATTTGTAAAAAAACTTTATCGATATATATGTGAAGGATATTACCTTACGCTGACGGGCGCTCAGGATTAATTCGTCTACATTCAGTAATAGTTTAAAGCTCTCACTGAATAAGTCTCATTTAACAAGGAGGTGTTTTTATGCTGGAAGGAATCGGGCGTGTCGGTGCATATGTGCAGCAAAAGAATTTAAAAACTGCCGCAAAGTACCGCATCAAAACAGGACGGAGCCTATTGCCCAGTAAAACTGAAAGGCTGCAAAGTGCTTTAAAGCAAATAAGCAATAATCAAAGTACAAAACACAGCAATCCAATCAGGACAGCCAGCATTAAGTCAAAGCTGAGGGGTGGCCACAGGCTTACAGCTGATGAAATGAGCTACCTCAGAGAGAATGACCCGGATTTGTATCGAAAGGCCAAGGGGGCCCAAAAGGCCAGGGAAGAACTGGAACGGGATTTATCAAGCTGTCATACCAAGGCTGAAGCCAGGCAGGCTTTAATGCGGGCCCAATTAAAAGCCTCCAATGAGGCTATGGCAGAGTTGTCAGCTGCCAAGGGCGCAGGTGGAGCTGCCGTGGCAGGTGGTGCAAATGCGGCTTCCTTCTCAGGAGATATGGGAGATATATCAGTGGATAATGCCATTGGTGCCGAAGGGGCCAGTACTGATATATCGGCTGTGGGTGACATGGGCTCTATGACAAATGGTGATGTCAATTTAAGTGGCGAAACGACTGCTATTGACCCAGCCGCCAGCACAGCTACAAGTGAGGGCTCGACCAATATCAGTGCCGACGGAGAAGCATCAGACGTCAACAACCAAAATATAAGCAATGACGCCATGGAGAAAAAAGAGGCTGAAAATGCTGCCCAACAAATTATTTCCAGTGTTATGAGGGAAATTAACAACTTGATGACAGAGGTGGCAAAGGCTGATGATTCCAATGAGGATGAATCGCATAATGAGACATCTGGGATTACCGGAAATGAGCCAGCAACAAATAATACTGCTACCCAAGGTGGGAAAGCCTCCGATGCCACCTCAGATATTATTGAAAAGCTTCTCTTTAAAATGCGAGCTATTCAAAATGTTTGGGATGAATTTACCCACAGCAAAGAATACAAGGAAATGCCAGAGGAATATATTGATGGAGATAATAAAACCTCCAAGCCTTACAAGGCTAAAAAATCCGTGGCGGACGACGCTATAATGGATATAATCAATCAATACACAGCCTCACTACCTGATGAGGGTGTATTTGACGCTCCAAGTGTAGATATAAGTCAATAAAAGGAGATTGTTATGCTTAATAAAAATCATATGGCAGGAAACATCCATCTAAGGTCTGAGGCAGCTGAACCCTTTGAAATCCGTATCAAAAAGGAAAAGCCGGAATTATCCACAGGAATAGACCGACTTTTGGAACTTATTCCAGAAGACACATTCCGACGGGCATTTAAAAATATTCAAACCTTCAATAAACGTGGCGATACCCTGTTGATTGTCAGCGGCGGTATAATGGAACGCAGCTTTTTGGAACGGGATTGTATACCGGCCCTAAAGGAAGCCTTTGAAGTAAAAAAGGTTCAGATTATCGGATAACAAAAACCCTATGGCTACATCATATCAAGATGTCACCATAGGGTTTTATTTTCTCCTAATTATTTTGCAATAAGTACAGAGCAAGGGGCCTGCTCCAGTACATTGCGGCTTACACTGCCCATGAGAATTCCTTCTACCAGACTAAGCCCCCGACTACCCATAACAATAATATCAACAGCATTATCCTTGGCATAGTCCACTATTCTTTCATACGGAATACCAACCTCCAGCACAGTCTCACAATCCAGGTTGTCAGGAAGCTTTTCTTTAATTTCACCAAGTATTCTATTGCCCTCCTCGGTAAGAGAATCTATTATTTCCTGACATAGATGGACGGAAATCGCCGCCTGCTGAATATTCACCACAAAATAAAAAATCAGCTTCCCCTTTTCCAGCTCAGCCATATGTATTGCCTGAGTTATGGCCTTTTCGGACTCCTCAGAGCCATCAACCGGTACCAAAATCTTATACATACAAATCTCCCTCCTTAAATAAAATGAGACTTATTCAGTGGGAGTTTTGAACTCCCACTGAATTTAGCCGAGTTTACCCAGGGCTTTACGGGCGCTTATCTCCCGCTTTAGAGGCTGGAGTCTTAGCGCCCGTTAGCATCGGATAAATTAAAATCAGCCAAGTCTAAATTTTTCCCACAAAGCTCACCTACACGACCATTTATCCCACTTTCCTCGTGAACCAACAACCATTTATTGACCGCAAACAGCATTGCAGCCTCCCCGTCAGCAGCCGGCAGGGTTTTTAATTCGCCATTTGTGCCCAATGGCAAAACAACTCCGCTTCGAAACTCTCTGCCATTGATTCCACAAGGAGCATAATGTAATGTGGTGGCATAAATTTCAACGGTGGTACCCTTTGGAACAAAAAACGCCTCCACATTTGCTGTATCATATAAATTATGCTCATAATCAATATCCCAGCGATGCCCCACCATTAAAATCATATCAGTCCCAGCAATATTAATCTCCGAATCACGATGATATTCTAAGCCATTTAATTTACTGTTAAATCCATGACAGCAGCCGAATTCCACCGGCATACCACCGTAAACTGTTTCCTGAAATGTCCTAAACAAGTCTGTACCTTCAAAGGATAAAACAGATGCCTCATACAACACCTGCCCAGCCGGTGCAACTGGTAGGTTTTCTACCTCCTGCATAAATTCCCAAACATCCATATCCAAAACCCGACCATATGTTTTGAATTCCTCATCCAACACACTTTTCATCCATAGGCCCTCCCAAAAGAGATTTATACTCTTATTCGCCGAAACATTTTTTATTTCCTGCTACATATACCATATTTAAATTGCCAATATTCATTACACGCTCTATACTGATAGAGTATTAATATTTACGAGGAGGTATCACATGAAATCCGTTTTAACAATTGCCGGTTCAGATTCCAGCGGGGGAGCTGGAATACAGGCTGATATAAAAACCATCACCGCTCATAAGCTCTTTGCCACCAGTGCTATTACCGCACTTACAGCCCAAAACACCATCGGAGTACGGGCTATTCATAACGCTCCCCCGGAATTTGTGGGGCAGCAGCTGGACGCCATTTTTGAGGATATACGCCCCCATGCTGTAAAAATCGGCATGGTATCCAGCCCAGAAATCATCACAATTATTTCACAAAAGCTTCGTCAATATGGGGCAGAAAACATTGTCCTGGACCCGGTAATGGTATCCACCAGTGGAAGCAAGCTGCTGGCTGATGAAGCCCAGGATAATCTTTGCCGTCTTTTACTGCCTATCGCCACTGTCATCACCCCCAATATTCCTGAAGCTCAGGTACTTTCCGGCCGGGAAATAAATAACCTAAATGACATGGAAGAAGCCGCCAAAATTATTGGGGATAAGCTATTTGGCGGAGTCTTGATAAAAGGCGGTCATTTATTGGACAGTGCCACAGATTTACTATACTACGATGGAGAATTCAACTGGTATCGTCAGGAACACATTGACAATCCAAATACTCACGGTACTGGCTGTACCCTGTCCTCAGCCATTGCCTGCAATCTTGCTCTAGGCTATGAGCTGCCAGAGGCTATTGCCAACGCCAAGAAATACCTGACTGGTGCCTTAAAGGACGGTTTGAATTTAGGAAAAGGCTCCGGCCCACTAAACCATATGTATTGTCTATAAATAAGGAATCAAAAGAACTGGACTGCACTAGCCAGCCAAGTTCTTTTGATTAGAGCGATTTATTCCACTGGTGCAAAAGCCAGATTGTTCCTGATACACCAATCCTTTATCTCACTTCTAAGCTCTCCTAAAAGGACCCGGTTGTATTTTCCAAAGGCCTGCACAACTACACCATTTACCACCTCAATACACGCCATGTATTCATCATCTTTTTGCAGTTAATAAATGGTACAACGTTTTTTCTGAGCCTTTTCTGTATATATTCTAAATACACAATTGTGCATATTTTCCGAAATCAAAAATAAGTCGTTACCGCTGCGGGCTACTTTAATGGTACCCAAGGCGGTTTCTTCTTCTCGTGCCAATTCCCCTCTGGTAAGTTTAAATTCAATTTTTTTCATTTCTAATGCTTTTCTATTGTAGGCCTGCATATACAGCTCATTTCTGATATCATGAGCCTCCCTGGAAAATCCTGACCGATATATTGCCTGGACAAATTCCTCTGGAAAATCACCATCACAATAATCATTTAGCCACATTACAAAGCAATCATATTTATCATAATCAGTATTTTTCAATACATCACTTAGTATTTCTCCAGTACGCTGAACTCCCCACTTTTCCAACAGCCAGGTATATAACAAATGCCAGCCTATATAGCGGGTATTATATTTATCCTTATCTCGCGCAATATACTCATCATACCGCTCTTTATCCCAAAGTCCACGAGTACTCCACCAGCAGCGCCAGCTTCCGCCGGCTTTCCTGTACATTTCCCCGGAGCGGTCAATGCCTAGCCTGGTTAGACTAGTACCCATCAAAAATTTTCCGTCATAAAAATATTTCCATATGTTTAAATCATCTATGCCAATTTCCTTTAAAAACCAGCAGTAAGCCAAGGCCAATGCGTTTTCATGATAG
Organism: Anaerovibrio sp.; assembly: GCA_017475925.1. Classification (GTDB taxonomy): domain Bacteria; phylum Bacillota; class Negativicutes; order Selenomonadales; family Selenomonadaceae; genus Anaerovibrio. The sequence continues at coordinate 12,595 of JAFVER010000094.1, forward strand.
GCCTTTTTTAAGCCCGCTGTCTTTGGCAGACCTAAATAGTCACAAACCAACTCAAAATTTGAGTCAGTTTTCCGCAGCACCTTATTGGCAAAATCATATCCCAGCATATCTACATAATAGCCCACCCCAACATCCAATGGATATTGCACATAATATTTCAGCAGCAAATTTCCTGGCATATTCTGGGGTACCACTGGTTTAAAGCCAAATTCCTCCGTAGCTAATACTTCCATAAAGGACATTACACGCGCCACAACAACCGATGGTATCTCCACAGAAAAATCAAATTCCGGTTCTGTCCAGTCATATCGATAATTAAAGGTATTACCACCAGATTCTGCCTGATGGGATTTGGCTGGAATAGCCGTGTATTTCCATTTACCATAATCCAACCGTAAGGAATACTGTCTGGGAGAATTTTTAAAGCTTTCAATATTGTGAATATACTCCACATCAAATATACCGGGAAAGCTTTTCAATGTGATAGACACCCGAACATTATAACAATCTGCATAAATGATAGCCGTCCTTTGCTCCCTGTAAAATTGTACCCGCCATCGAGCCACGGCTGTTCTATATCCATCATGGCGAGCAGCATAGTCTAAATTTATATAGGCCAGTAAGCGCTTGCTATAAGCATTGTTTTTATACATGCCTATGTTATCAGTACTAATCTCAGCTGTTCCATCACTGACAAATTCAATATTAAAATTTTCTATGTCATCCTTTACCCAGGTTTCACTTGATTCTATCCAACCGTTTTTTTCACCGTCATAAATATAATATATCTGCTCCAAAATTTTACGCTCCTGTATTACTCGTTATATTCAATGTGCTCCAGCTCCAGCAAATACCTTTTACGCGTCAGACCAGCACTGTAGCCTCCAATACCAAATCCAGCAGCTAAAACCCGATGACAGGGAATAATAATCGCTATTGGATTTTTGGCAACAGCATTCCCCACCGCCTGTGGTGATGCCTTGGTTCCCCGTTGCTTTGCAACCAGATTAGCAATTTCACCATAGGTCATACTACTACCATAGGGAATTTTTTCCACAATTTTCCACACCTGTTTGCAAAAATCCGTTCCCTTCAATGAAAAATCCGGCAAAAAATCAGGGACACTTCCAAAAAAATACAGTGATAACCATAGCTTAGCATCCATTAATACCGGCTGATTATCACTGTATTTCAGATTATTTAGGTCAACAGGAAGCCTGTTGCCTTTGTCCTGTTCAAAGGCAACTCCTGTAAGTCCAACCTCATCGGCAGTAATATACAAATTCCCCAGTGGAGACTCAAATTGTGTTAAATATTCCACAACAGCCCTCCTCATATAGTTCTCTATATATAGATACTACAGATTTTCTTTTCTTCCTTCATAGAAAATATATTTCGCATTACCGAAAACTCTCCGACACCACTTAGTGACATATCCTTCAGTGGGGAGAACAATTACGAATTATTCAATGCACTAGCCTACCCTCTTATAGCTCTGTAAGCTCATAATATCCTTTGGCAACGGCATACTATCATAGGTGCTCTTTATCATAGTAAACAGCTCTGCCTTGCGTTCCTCACTGGTTTCCGGCCTACGCCACTCCTCATACATGGTATGGGTTGCCCGACTGGCTGCCAAGGACTCCGGTGAATGAATCTGCATTTCAAAATGCTGTCCAGATGGACTGGTGACATTAAGATGAACGGCCTTATAACGACCTTCCTCGTTAAGATATTTGTTGTCAATTTCATCTACAGTATACCCCTTATCCTCAAGAAGCTTCACTGTAGCCCGCACTTTAGCAGCTATTTCATCATGATTGACTACCTGGGTGTACCGTAAAAGGTCACCGGTTTCTGATACATACTCAAAATCCTTTTTTGGTGTTTCACCAGCCTGAAGGGCCTTGTCTGTTTTCCTTTCAATTTTACTTACAACACTGGAGGCTGTCTTTACAGAGTATTCCAAGCCATCCATACTTGTCCCCAGCCGGTGGGCTATATCCAACATATCAAGGGTAATGCGGGGCTCATTGGCTTTAGCCATATTGTAGGCAACCTGGGCTCTTTCATTGCAGCCTGACAAAATATTATCGTTTTGAGAGGCACTGCCGGATATAACAATTTTACCGTTCCGATTTCTATAAGGTACACCAGCAAGGCGTATGCCTTCAGTCAGTATTCCGGCCTTTCCCAGCAAAACGGCACTGGCAGCTGCTGCACTGTTTACATTGCCAAAGGAACAAAAGAAGGCCGACCATGCAACAGCTCCGGCAATCAATACAGCCTTTCCCTTGCCGATATTTCCCAGCCGGGTAATTTGCAGCAATCATGACAAATCGTTTAACCTTGTATTATTTAAATAACATTTTACCTTCTTTGCATAATTATAAACATCCTTACCATTCATAATGCACCTTCACATCCTTTCCATCATTTTCAAATATATTAAAAGCACTATTTCCTTTCTATGCTCTTAATATAACAGTAAACTCTGTAAAAAAAGTGAAAAGGTCAAATCTAATTTAAATTTAATCTATTCTTCAAAAAGCACTGGAGGAAGCACGAATGCTCCCTCCACGGTATTTATGCCTTATCTTGAGCCATCATAAAATGCAGCGTGCTGTACAGCTCCTTGGTTTCAATTGGTTTTGCCACATGGCTATTCATGCCAGCACTCAATGCTCTGGCTTTATCCTCTGCAAAAACATTGGCTGTCATTGCCACAATAGGAACCGTCTTAGCATATTCACTATTCATACTGCGTATGGTCTTTGTTGCCTCGTAGCCATCCATTATAGGCATCTGGATATCCATAAGCACAACATCATATTTACGAGCTTCATCCTTTATCCGTTCCACTGCCTCTGTTCCATCACCAGCCACATCAACCTCCATGTGGACGTTTTCCAGCAGGGCCTTGGCAATTTCCTGATTGATGCTGTTATCATCCACCAGCAATACCCGTTTGCCACTAAAATCATAATTATCAAGATGCTCAACTCGGTTATTCAAAAGCTGATGGGAACAAGTGACAAATTCCAGTGTAACAACAAAATGAGTACCCTTTCCCACCTCACTGGTTACCTGAATATCACCATCCATCATTTCTACTAAGCTTTTAGTAATTGACATACCAAGACCAGTGCCCTGAATACCACTTACCGTTGTATTTCTGGCCCGCTCAAACGGTGTAAATAGCTTGCTGATAAATTCAGAATCTATGCCGATGCCATTGTCCTCAACATGGAATTCATACTTAGACAGCTTGCTGTTTTTCTTATCATCTGCTATCTCCACAAGCTTTAGAGAAACATTACCGTCCTTGGTAAATTTTACCGCATTACTTAACAGGTTTAACAATATCTGTTTTAAGCGCAACCGATCACACACAACAGTTTCATTATAAAGGCTGTCAGTATCAATCTGGAATTTAAGATTATTCATTTCTATATCAGATTGTAATATAGATTTAAGCTCATCTACAAGGGCAACAAGGTTAGTAGGCTGAGGGTCAAGCTCAATACGACCGCTTTCGATACGGCTCATATCCAAAACGTCATTAATAAGACTCAAAAGATGCTTGCTTACCATCCTAATCTTTTTAAGATAGTCCTTTACCTTTGATGGTTTGTCAAAGTTATCCAGGGCCAATGCCGTATAGCCCATAATCCCATTCATTGGAGTACGCATATCATGAGACATATTACTAAGGAATATGCTTTTTGCATTGCTGGCCTGTTGGGCCCTGGAAAGGGCATCCTCCGCCTGCTCAATCAACAATTTATATTCCTCAATATCCTGGAACACACCATACAATCGCAACGGAGTACCATCACTGCGTCGACTCATTCGGGCATAAACCCGGAACCAAACATAATCAGAATCCTTCTTTTTAAGTCTCAGCTCCATATCAAGAATATTAGATGTTTGACTGCGACTGCTTTTTATTTCATTGACAAATTTTGAACCCACAGGTAAATCCTCTGGATGTATTATCTCCAGCAAAATATCCAGGTTATCGGGGAAGTCATTAGTATCGTTATACCCAAGGATATGACGCATACCATCACTCCAGCTAATACCATCAATTTCACCCAACGGGTCAAAATCAACAACCCAGTTAGCTGATTTCAGGGCCTCATGATTTTGTTCAATTATATCAATGTAAGATTGTTGCCGATCAAAAAGCTCGTTAATCTCACTATTTTTTGCTGTTAGTTCTTCATTGGCTACTATCTGGTTTTCATTGGCATCAATAAGGCTACTGTTAGCCATCTGCAGCATATCCTTTTGATTTCGCAAAATGCTGTTTATCTTGGCTATCCGTTTACGACTTTTGACTAAAATGACAAATATTACAAAAATTAAAAACGCTATAACAGCAAAGATTATTGACAACCACCAGTATTCCCTCACAAAGTCCTTGAAACCATATTGCATATATTCATAGGCAGAATCCCCCACCCACTTGTTTACCTCCCGGTCATCAAGCATGGATATCCCCCGTCTGAATATAGAGGTAAGCTGTTCCTCATCACGGCGAATAGAAAAGCATACACCTGCATTGTATATGCCATCTACATTTTCCAAATCATTGTATAAATTACCGGAACGCAGGTATTTACGTGCTCCATATTCATTTATAAAGGTACAGTCTGCATTACCATTGCGAACAGCATCTATAGCGTCGTCAAAATCTTTGTAATAAATCAGCTCACATTCGTCCAGTCCCAAAAGATTGATATAAGCCGGATAAGGTCGGTCAAGAGCTACTGCCACCTTAGATATCTGCTCACGGTTAACACCTGCGCCTAAAAGCATACTTATATTTACTTTATAAATATCATCTGTTTGTGCAACGTAGTTCTTTTCTGCCCAGCCTAAATTTTTGTATATACCAAATATCGCATCTAAATCCCCTTGGGCAAAGGACTGCTTCATAGCCTCGCCATTATCAAATGGTATATACTTGATAAGATTTTTATCAATCTGCAAATTTTCGCACATGGAGTTCATTACAATTGGCATAAGTCCTATAGGCTCTCCTGTTGCAGAATCAGTACCACAAAATGGTAAATTATTCTTTAAGTAGCCAATACGAATTGCCTCCCGATGGGCAAGCCATTCCTTTTCCTCAGCAGTCAGCCTTTGGTCCACCATGGCATCAGGAAAATGCTGATATTCCAGCTTAGTCATAAACACTGGATGCGCATCAGCTATTTTACGCTGTGCAACGTTTATTTCCTCCAACAAATCATTGCGGCCTTTTGCCACAGCCAAGTAGTAATCTGCCTTACCAAGTACCACCACATTAGATACGCCGTTTATTTTCCCTTTAAAATGGGTCATTACCAAGGCATCAATTGCCCCAGCCTCCAAAGCAGCCAATTTGCTCTGCTTGCCACTGGACATTTGTACTACCGTACAATCAATTCCATTTTTCGCTATCCAATCCTCCAAGTATTTCACCTGAATAGAATTCTTCTCTACGCCTATCTTCTTTCCATTGAATGAGGATAAATCATTCCAATTTATTTCCGTGTTTTCTGTACGACAGGCAATATAATACACCTCATGTCCCATTGGCTCCGCTGGAAAATCTATTATAGCTGTTCTAGCAGAGGTATATGAAACATCAGGCATAACATCTATCTCGCCTCTTAACAGCTTTTCATATAGCTGCGACCAGCTTCCATATACATATTGGTATTGCCAACCTGTATGATTGGCAATCATTTGAAGATAGTCATAGCCATATCCTTGTTTTATCTCGTCTTCAGCGGCACCTGACATAAATTTTCCATCATCAAAATACCCTACCCGCACAACCTTAGCGGAAGGGTTTTCCTCAACAATCGACCTATCATATATATCCGTTTCCACCGGTTTAGGGGCGCCACAACCAGTTAACAAACTGAGTATATACATCACGCAGATAAAAAAAATGTATCTTTTCATTGGCGTCACCTGTCAGGCAAAAGCTATTGCCTGTTTCTCGTTATTATTTTTTCAAGAAGCAAAATGACTTCTCTAATCATGGCATCACAATGAGCCTTCTTTTCAATACCCTTAGACTTACTTATCCTAAGTAAATCTGCACAATCCAAGGCATCATCATGATTAGCTTTAATGGCATTATGGTACTCAGCCAGCACCTTTACATCATTTATACCAAGAAGTCCCAAAACCATTAATCCGGCTGTAACAGTGCCACACGTAGCTCCCCGCTTCATGCCACCACCAAAATTAAATCCCAGGTCAAAAAGCTGCTGTTCCGTCATGCCAATCTCATTGGCAAAGGGAATGAGCACGGACTGTGCACAATTATAATGTAATGTACTGTCGTCCCTAAGTCTTTGGGCATGCTCTGTATATTTACTCACCATCATCACTCCATCAACCGTGTTATTGCAGCCGTCCTCCCGGTGCAATATTTAGGAGAAGCTCCCGTACCAGCTCCTCCTCCAGCCTGCTTTGAAGCTGGATTGCCGCATCATGCTCAGCCTGCTTACGGGCCTCCTTTTGACCTGCCACCTTACCATCCTTGTGACCAGCCACGTAGCCCTTATCATAACCAAACATAAAGCATTCCTCGGCTATGGTTCTAGATATTTCACCAAAGCTTTCCCGAAACACCTTCTGCAAGTCACTGTCAATTTTATATTTTACAAAAATCGACGCAAGAAACCTGGCAAACACATCCTGTTTCCCTAAGGCTTCCTCAGAAAGTATGTCCGATAGTGGAATTTCCTTTACATTGTCAATAGCTGTAGTTTTACCTTTTCCTTCCATAACAATCCCTCAATTCTTAAATAATACTGGGTTGCTATCATGCCTTACTATTCTATCTCACTTTCCGATATTTTTCGACATAAGACACTGTTTTTCCTGCTAGGTTTATGTTAAAATGATTTCGTGTGCTTTTTTAGGCATACCCAGTGTCTAGTACACTGAAACAATACATAGGAGGTTATTTATTGATGGAGAGAGAATCTTTCCAATCTCGAATTGGGTTTCTGCTTGTAAGTGCCGGATGTGCCATCGGCATCGGCAATGTATGGCGTTTTCCATACATTTGTGGTGAATACGGTGGCGGACTTTTTGTATTAATTTATTTATTGTTTTTACTTATTATGGGAGTACCTGTCCTTGCCATGGAGCTTTCCGTAGGCAGAGCCTCCCAAAAATCTGCCTATCTGGCCTTTAAAAAGCTGGAGCCGGCAGGTAGCAAGTGGCATATTCATGGTCTTACCAGTATTGTCGGCAATTACATTCTAATGATGTTTTATACTGTAGTATCAGGCTGGATGCTGGACTATTTCTTTAAATTTATCCGAGGCGAATTTACTCCCGGTATGACCACAGACCAGATTGGCAATGTATTTGGCAATATGCTGGCTGACCCAATAGAATTGGTTTTCTGGATGCTGTTGGAGGTAGCTATTTGCTTTATCATTCTTAGTGCCGGTATTCAAAGTGGTTTGGAAAAGGTCACAAAAATCATGATGGGGGCCTTACTTGTTCTTATTATTGTATTAGGTTGTCACAGTCTTGTACTTCCAGGTGGTATGGAGGGATTGTCCTTTTTGCTGTTGCCTAGTCTGGACGGAGTTAATCAGCATGGCTGGTGGACTGTAATTTCCGCTGCCATGAACCAGGCCTTCTTTACCTTAAGCGTTGGTATGGGCTCCATGGAAATATTCGGCAGCTATATTGACAAGCACCACTCCCTGCCAGGCGAATCAGTCCGTATTGCTGCCCTTGATACCGTTGTGGCTATTATGGCTGGTCTTATTATCTTCCCAGCCTGCTTTGCCTATGGGCTAAGACCTGATGCCGGTCCTTCCCTGCTGTTCATTACCTTGCCAAATGTATTTATGGATATGACGGGTGGACTTGTTTGGGGGGCTTTGTTCTTCCTCTTTATGACCTTTGCCAGTTTCTCTACGGTATTAGCTGTATGTGAAAATATTATTTCCTTCTGTATGGATACCTTTCAATGGGGACGTAAAAAGGCCGCCATTATTAATGGCTTTATGGTTGGTTTACTGAGCATTCCATGTGCTTTGGGTTTTAATGTGTGGAGTGATTTGACCATTATTGGCAACCGTGGTGTATTAGATACGGAAGACTTTTTGGTAAGCAATCTTATTTTGCCGATTGGCTCATTAATTTTCCTGTTATTCTGTGTTACCAAATACGGCTGGGGCTTTAAGAGCTTCTTTGAGGAAGTGAACACCGGTAACGGAATGAAATTTCCTGCCTGGGTAAAAGGATATTTCCAGTGGATTCTGCCAATAATGCTGTTCGTGATTATCGTTCAGGGATTAATACAGTAAAATGAGACTTATTCAGTGGGAGCTTTAAACTCCCACTGAATATTAGGGCGTGTTGATTAATTCCATTCGCCCATCTTCACAGGTCTTGACTGTCCTTGCGTCGTTGACAAATCCTCGACATAGTACCACTATGACTGTGGTTTGTCGCCTAGCAA
>JAFVER010000095.1 GCA_017475925.1 Anaerovibrio sp.
AAAGTCTTGTTTCACAGGACACTTTCGCATAGGGCGCATTATCCAATCGGCTTTACCTCTTGGATGCTTCCGTAAAGCCCTGGGTAAATTCAACTAAATTCAGGTGGAGTTAAAACTCCATCTGAATAAGTTATCATTTATAAACTAAGAATAAACATCTGATAGACATGAAAACTACCTTAGCACCAAACATAAGAGAATACTTGCTTTTGAACACTATTTAACATATAATTAATATGCTTAAGAGGGAGAAATACCCAAATCAGCAATAATTGTCTAAGCAGTATTCCGCTGTTCCGTAGCACAATGGCTCATTTGAGGTTATTTGCAGCTTCTCAGGGAGGACAGGGATATACTGTTTTACCTGATTTTTTTATTTGTGTTTAAAATATTTTACCATTATAGGGGCGTGAGATCAGATTGGAAGGAAAGCTGAAATTGTATGGGTTTAACAACCTGACCAAATCCCTTAGCTTTAATATTTACGATATTTGTTACGCTAAGACACCGAGAGAACAGCAGGATTATATAAAGTATATAGACTCTCAGTATAATTCTGAGCGTCTTACAAAAATTCTGTTTCGTGTAACGGAAATGATTGGGGCGCAGGTTTTAAGTGTCTCTAAGCAGGATTATGACCCTCAGGGAGCTAGTGTGACTTTTTTGATTGCCGAGGAAGCGGCAATGGCTTCCGGTTATAAAAAACCATTGGGAAATACCGTAGTAAAGCAGGTAGGGGAAACAGTTTTGGCACATCTGGATAAGAGTCATGTTACGGTTCACACCTATCCTGAGTTCCATCCAGAGACCAGTATAGCTACCTTCCGGGTTGATATTGATGTAGCTACCTGCGGTGAGATTACACCGCTGAAAACCTTGGATTATCTCATTGGAATGTTTGATTCGGATATTATTACCATGGATTATCGGGTAAGGGGCTTTACCCGTGACCTTTCCGGGAAAAAGCTTTTTATGGACCATGATATTACTTCCATTCAGACTTTTATTGATAAAAAAACCATTGATAGATATGATACGGTTGATATTAATGTGTATCAGGCCAATTTGTTTCATACCAAGATGCTCATAAAGGAGCTGGATTTGAAAAATTATCTCTTTAATACAGACATTTATGAAATACCCCCAAAGACCAGATTGGAAATTCATGACAATTTGCGTAAGGAAATGATTGAGATATTCAGTGGGGTAAATGTTTTTTAAGGAGCCAGTAATGGAATACTTTTCTCAGGACAGGGCACCTATTTTGGAGGCTCTGGAAAAAATGAAGCGGGCCCGCCTGGTACCCTTTGATGTACCAGGTCATAAGCGGGGACGGGGCAACCCGGAGCTGACGGAGTTTCTGGGCGACAAATGCTTATCGGTGGATGTTAATTCCATGAAAATGTTGGATAACCTTTGTCATCCAGTGTCAGTAATCAGGGATGCTGAAGTATTGGCAGCAGAGGCCTTTTGTGCAGCACATGCCTTTTTTATGGTTGGTGGCACTACATCGGCAGTTCAGGCCATGGTGCTTACTGCCTGTAAGCGGGGAGATAAGATAATCATGCCCCGCAATGTTCATAGAAGTGCGATAAATGCTTTGATTTTATGCGGAGCACTTCCAGTATACGTAAATCCCCAGATGGATTCCAGGCTGGGGATTTCTTTAGGCATGAGTGTGGCTGATGTGGAGCAGGCTATTAAAGATAACCCTGATGCCAAGGCAATATTTGTCAACAATCCTACATATTATGGTATTTGTTCGGATATAAGGTCCATAGTGAGGTTGGCTCATGACAATGGGATGCTGGTTTTGGCTGATGAAGCCCATGGAGCACATTTATATTTTAGTGACAAGCTGCCGGTAGCGGCTATGCATGTTGGTGCTGACATGGCGGCCATTTCCATGCATAAGTCGGGGGGGTCTTTGACTCAAAGCTCATTGCTGCTTATTGGAGAAAATGTTCCAGAGGGATACGTGCATCAAATCATAAATCTTACTCAGACCACCAGTGCCTCCTATCTGCTGTTGGCCAGTCTTGATGTTTCCCGACGCAACATGGCCCTTAGAGGAAATAAAATAATTGATAAGATTATTACTCAGGTGGAATATGCCCGGGACGAAATAAATACTATTGGGGATTACTATGCTTATTCCAAAGAGCTTATTAATGGCGATTCCATTTATGATTTTGACATAACCAAGCTGTCGGTGTATACCCGCTCCATTGGGCTAGCGGGTATTGAGGTATATGACCTTTTGCGGGATGAATATGATATTCAGACGGAGTTTGGTGATATTGCCAATTTATTGGCTTATGTATCAATAGGAGATCGCCCCAAGGATATTGAACGTCTGGTTTCGGCTTTGGCTGAGATTCGTCGAAACTATCGTCAGACTGGACGAAAAATGCTTGAGGCAGAATATATTAATCCCCAGGTGGTTTGTGGCCCCCAGGAGGCTTTTTATGGCGAAAAGGAGTCACTGCCTATTGATGAGACTGTAGGACGGGTATGCAGCGAGTTTGTCATGTGTTATCCGCCAGGGATACCGATTTTGGCGCCTGGGGAACGGATTACGGAGGAAATCCTTCAATACATTTATTATGCCAAGAAAAAGGGCTGCTCCATGACCGGGCCAGAGGACATGAGTATTAAGTTTTTAAATGTTATGAAATAAACTTCCCACATGTGTAATATTAGCACCCGATAGCGTAGAATAAAGGTGATACAGATGGAGCTATGGTATACAGAGAAGCATACAGAAAATGTCAATTTTTCCATAAAGGTAGATAAGCAGATATATAGTGGCAGCAGTGAGTTTCAGCGAATAGATATTTTTGAAACCAGGGAGTTTGGTCGTATAATGACCTTGGATGGTTATCTTATGCTGACGGAAAAGGACGAGTTTATCTATCACGAGATGATTACCCACGTGGCCATGTGTGTACACCCGAATCCGAAACGTGTATTGGTTATTGGTGGTGGTGATGGTGGTACTGTACGGGAGCTGACCAAGTATGATTGTCTTGAAAGAATCGATTTGGTGGAAATTGATGAAGAGGTGGTAGAGGTCAGCAAAAAATATTTGCCTCAAACGGCCTGTAAGCTGGATGATCCGCGGGTGCATTGCTATTTTGAGGATGGCTTAAAATATATTCGTCGGGTTGATGATGAATATGATATCATTATTGTGGATTCAACGGATCCCTTTGGGCCAGGCGAGGGGCTGTTTACCAGAGAATTTTATGGTAATTGTAACAAAGCTCTTCATGAGGATGGCATAATGGTCAATCAGCATGAAAGTCCATTTTATGACGGAGATGCAGAGGCCATGCAGCGGGCTCATAAGCGAATATGTAAGTCCTTTCCTATAAGCAAGGTTTATCAGGTGCATATTCCAACTTATCCATCAGGACATTGGCTTTTTGGCTTTGCTTCCAAAAAATATCATCCGGTGAAGGGGGTAGACTGGGACCGTTGGAACGCCCTTGGTTTAAAGCTACGATATTACAATCCGGCACTTCACGCCGGCTCCTTCGCTTTACCAAATTATGTAGAGGAGATGCTGCGAGATGTTGAGTCCTAATGTGGAGACCTTTTTGGGCTGTGATGCCTCCTTTGATGAGGCAAGGATTGTGCTTTATGGTGCCCCCTTTGACAGTACAACCTCTTTTCGTCCCGGTACCAGGTTTGCCAGTCATATAATGCGGGGCGAGTCCTATGGACTGGAAACCTACAGTCCATATCAGGATTTGGATATGGAGGATACCAGGATTTTTGACAGTGGTGATTTGGAGCTGTGCTTTGGTGATGCTGAGCAGGCTCTTAGAGATATTGAGCTACGGGCCAGGGAGATTTTAGCAGCCAATAAGCTTCCTTTTATGATTGGTGGTGAACACCTGGTGTCATTGGGGGCTATTCGGGCAGCAGCTGATAAATATCCTGACCTGCATATTTTACATTTTGATGCTCATACTGACCTTCGTGATGAGTATTTGGGCACAAAGCTGACCCATGCTGGAGTTATGAGACGGGCCTGGGACCTTGTGGGGGATGAGCATATATGGCAGCTGGGCATCCGCAGTGGACTGCGGGAGGAGTTTCAATGGGCCAGGGAGCATACCAGACTGCATAAATTTGATTTAAAGGCCATGCCAGATGCTATGGCAGCATTGAAGGGCAAGCCGGTATATTTTACCATTGACCTGGATGTAATGGATCCATCGGTTTTTCCGGGAACAGGAACCCCGGAATATGGTGGAGTTTCCTTTAAAGAGCTTATGGAGGCTGCAATATTAGGCTGTAGTCTTAACATAGTTGGCTGTGATGTGGTAGAATTAGCTCCGGGGCTTGACCAAAGTGGGGCATCTACGGCAGCTGCCTTAAAAATACTTCGGGAAATGCTTTTAAAGCTGGAGGAACCCTTTATCAGGGGGCCACAGATGGTATAAGGTATAGCAATGGACCCTTTATCCGACGCCTTTTGGTGCCACCTGTCCATCAATGGGAAACAGGGGCTGTATAGAGGCTATACAGCTTATTGTGCAATTGTTTTGTGTAGGCTGAGGTATCAACCAAGCCTTCCCCTTGAGGGGAAGGTGCCCGAAGGGCGGATGAGGTGTAATTATTTCTATGTTATTAGGAGGAAAGCGGAATGGGTAAAATTTTAGTTATTGGCTGCGGTGGTGTGGCCAGTGTTGCAATCCATAAATGCGTGCAGAACCATGAGCAGTTTCAGGAAATTTGTATTGCCAGCCGTACAAAAAGCAAGTGTGATAAACTAAAAGCAGAGCTGGAAAAGCAGTATGGCAATGTATGTAAAATCACTACAGCTCAAGTAGATGCCAATGATGTAGCGCAGCTGGTAAAGCTTATGAAGGACGTAAAGCCGGATGTGGTTTTGAATTTAGCCTTGCCATACCAGGACCTTACTATTATGGATGCATGTCTTGAATGTAAAATAAGCTATGTCGATACGGCGAACTATGAGCCGGAGGACACGGCAAAATTCGAATACAAATGGCAATGGGCATATCGGGAGCGCTTTGAAAAGGCCGGTATTACCGCTCTTTTGGGCTCCGGCTTTGATCCGGGGGTTACTGGTGTGTTTAGCGCCTATGCCTTGAAGCACGAATTTGATGAAATCAATTATATAGATATTTTGGACTGCAATGCCGGGGATCACGGTTATCCATTTGCTACTAATTTTAACCCGGAAATAAATATTCGTGAGGTATCCGCTAAGGGAAGCTATTGGGAAAATGGCAAATGGGTTGAAACCGAGCCTATGGAAATCAAGCGAGTGTATAATTTCCCTGAGGTTGGGCCAAAGGATATGTATCTGCTTCATCATGAGGAGCTGGAATCCCTTGGTATAAATATCCCAGGAATCAAGCGAATACGCTTCTTTATGACCTTTGGTGAAAGCTATCTTCGCCATTTGAAATGCTTGGAAAACGTTGGCATGACTTCGATTGAGCCAATTGAATTTGAGGGAAAGCAGATTGTTCCGTTACAGTTTTTAAAGGCTGTTCTGCCGGATCCGGCCAGTCTTGGACCTCGTACAGTGGGTAAAACAAATATTGGTTGTATTTTCCGGGGTAAGAAGGATGGGAAGGATAAGACCTATTATCTCTATAATGTATGTGATCATCAGGAATGCTATAAGGAGGTTGGTTCTCAGGCTGTTTCCTATACCACTGGTGTACCAGCCATGATTGGGGCAATGCTTGTAATGAATGGAACCTGGAAAAAGCCGGGAGTATATAACATTGAGGAATTTGATCCAGATCCATTTATGGAGGCCCTTAACAAATGGGGACTTCCTTGGCAGGAAAGCCATAATCCAGAGCTGGTGGACTGATGGAAAGCTACCAGCCTAAATGGCTGCGAGAGGTTCAAACTCCGGCTTATGTTGTGGAGGAAGCCAGGCTAAAGCACAATTTGGAGATATTAAGGGGAGTACAAGAGCGGACCGGCTGCAGCATTTTACTGGCGCAAAAGGCTTTTTCCATGATTCATTTTTACCCCCTTATCAGCCGGTATCTCAAAGGGACGGCTGCCAGTGGTATTTTTGAAGCAAAGCTGGCTCATGAAGAGTTTAATGGTGAAAATCATATTTTTTCTCCAGCATATCAGGAAAGGGACTTCAAAGAAATACTGGATATTTGTGATCATATTATTTTTAATTCCATTGGGCAACTGAAAAGGTTTTCTCCCATGGCCAAGCAGGCTGGGCGTGCCTACGGTTTAAGAATTAATCCTGAGCACTCCACTCAGCCACCGGAGCATGCCATTTACGACCCCTGCTCCGGAGATTCACGACTGGGAACAAAGTTAAGTGAGCTGGAGCAGGCTTTACAGGAAGCCCCGGCAGACGAATTTCTCTATGGCATCAGTGGGATACACTTTCATACCCTGTGTGAGCAGGGGGCAGAGCCATTGGCAGAAACTATTGAGGCTGTGGAAAATCGCTTTGGCAAATATTTTAAATATCTCAAGTGGATTAATCTTGGTGGTGGTCACCATATAACTAAGGATGGATACAATATCAGGCTTTTGGAGGATTGTATAACAAAAATCCAGACAGCCTATGGCTTGAAGGTTTATATCGAGCCTGGGGAGGCAGTGGCCCTTGATGCTGGATTTTTGGTGGCAACTGTATTGGATATTATTGAGCAGACCGAATACAATCACCGTAAAGCAAATATAGCCATTCTTGATACCTCAGCGGCCTGTCATATGCCAGATGTTTTAGAGATGCCTTACCGTCCACCCCTTATAGGGGCCGGTGATATTGATGAAAAGCCCTATGTCTATACGCTTGCTGGACCTACCTGTCTTGCCGGCGATACAATAGGGACCTATTCCTTTGATAAGCCCTTGCAGGCTGGCGACCGTTTGTTGTTCGGTGATATGGCGATCTACACTATGGTAAAAAACAACACCTTTAATGGTATGCCACTGCCAGCGATTTGTGCAGTGAATTCCCAAAATGAGGTTAAAGTTGTAAGAGGGTTTGGTTATGCAGATTTTAAAATGCGCATTTAAGTCTAAATTTATACTAAAGGGTGTTTTGGTGTTATCCATGCTGGTGAACTCAGTCCTTTGTTCAGCGCAGGCCGATGTGTCAAAGGTACAGCATGCAACCATCCAGCTTTTTTGTGCCATGGGGGATATGCTGGTTTATAACACCCAGCTGAATGGTGAAATCCGCAATGTGATTTCTGATTTTGGCTATGATACCGTGGTTTATAATAACAAAAGCTCAAAGGCTAATGCCAAGTTTTTCCTGTTCCGTAGTCGGGAGCCCGATGAGTTTATTAACCGTCATATAAATATTATTGCCATTCCTGGTACGGAAAAAATGAAGGACGTGGAAGTAGATTTACGGGTTGGCAAGGTACTGTTTGCCGGGTCTACCCCAGCCGAATTTGTTGAATATGCCAATACAAAGGAAACAAAATCGACCCAGCCTTTGGTTCATAGTGGCTTTAATGATTATACCCAAACGGCTTTTTTTACCCCGGACAAGGATGGTACCATGGGAATGGATAAGATGTGGGATATAGCTGCTGATAAAAATGAGCATCTTATACTCACCGGACATAGTTTGGGGGGAGCCGTAGCAGTGCTTTTAGGCAGTCGCCTTCAATGTATGGGGGTTTCTCCAAAAAATCTGGAGGTGGTGACCTTTGGCGCGCCAGCAGTGGGCAATCAAGCCTTTGTTGACGAATATGGTTCCAAGGTAAAGCACACCAGATATACCATGAGTGGGGATCCGATACATTCCATGCTGCAGCTGCTTAAGGCAGGCTATGTCCAATCCGGTGAAGAAATAAAGTGTAAACGTAACGATAATTCCCATCGGTTTAGTCACAGTATGTCAGAGTATTTGGATTATTCCATCAGAAATTATCTCGATGTGCTGCAGCAGGAAAATATTCCGTATCACGATTATGTTGAACCTGCCAAACAGACCACCGGTTTTTCCATTAGGTCAAAGGCTGTAAAGGATCGTTTGTATATGGCACCGGCTGTTGTAAAGCTGCCGGATGATTTGTTAAATGATGAGGGCTATATGAGTCGTCTTACAGAATTGTTGGGAGGACATGGCTTTACTGAGCTGGTAAAGGGAACAGAAACAGATTCTGATAAACAAATAAAGGCCGCCCAGGCAGCTAATTGTGATAGAATTTACAAAATAGCAGTTGATGGAAAAATAATAAAAAAGAATGTTTACCAGATATCGGTAAATGAAGAAATAACCGATAATTATGGAAATATTGTCAGTACACAAACCTGTGGAACAACCACAGATAACATTTCACCAATAGAGGCTGTATTTTATGGTATGAGCCGCTGTGCAGCCAGCCGGCAGATGTTCAGATAAGGGGTATGTAAGATGAATGGCAATGATATAACCCGTAATATTGAAATGACCATGTCAGCATTGATAATGTATTGGCGAAACTATTTTGAAGCAAGAATGAAGAAATACTCAATAAAAACCGTAACTATTGGAGCAGTGTTGTTTGCTGCGTACAAGCATGAGGGCATTGTTCAGGATGATATATGCAAAATGCTTAATATGGACAAGGCATATGTTACCAGGGAACTGAACACATTGGAGCATCTTGGCTATATTTGGCGGGAGCGGGATGAAGAGGATCATCGTAAAAATCACGTCTATGCCACTGCTGCCGGAAAAAAGGCTGCCATGGAAATTGAGAAGGTTCGTGGTGAATGGTCTGCCATTGAATATGCTAATTTTTCCGATGAAGAAAAGCTTGATTTTTTAGAAAAGCTGCATAAAATCAAGGATAACGTAACAGGAAAGGTTCATGGTTAGGGTGTGTTGGCGTAGGGGAAATATGTATTGCAATTAATTCTGTATGATGGTAGAATACCATGTGTTAGGCTAAGAAGGAGAGAGTAGTCACGCTGTATGCTTACAGGAAGTCCTGATAACTGCGAACAGGGCAGCTAGGGTGTGATGAAGTTCACTCTGGAGCTTCTCCGGTGAAGAGATGTAGTCGGAGCGTAGAGCTGCGTTAAGGTGAAAATGAGTTATAAATTAGGGTGGTACCGCGAAAACTGACCTTCGCCCCTTTTTGGGCGGGGGTCTTTTTAAATGCGGAATTTATGTATTTTGCGTTGAACTGGCAGTATTAAGTATAGGAGGAAATCATGGAAAAGAAAATTGAACAGCTTCGTCAGGAAGCAGCTCAGGCAATAAAAAATGTGGCAGGCACATTAACAGATTTAAATGATGTGCGTGTTAAATATTTGGGGAAGAAAGGTGAGCTTACTGCTCTTTTACGGGGCTTGGGACAGCTTAATGCTGATGACCGTCCACGGGTAGGACAGATTGTAAACGAGGCTAGACAGCAGTTGGAGCAGCTTATTGCAGAAAAAAATCAGGAGCTGAAGTCAAAAGAGATGGATGCACGTCTGGCCAATGAGCGTATTGATGTAACCCTGCCGGGGCGACAGACCAATCATGGGCATATTCATCCACTTACCCTTACACTTATGGAAATCAAGGATATTTTTATGCGAATGGGCTTTAGTGTTGAGGAAGGTCCAGAAATCGAAACGGATTATTTTAATTTTGAGGCGTTGAATTTGCCTAAGGATCATCCAGCCAGGGATATGCAGGATTCCTTTTACATTACCGAGGATATTCTTATGCGGTCTCAGACCTCGCCGGTACAGGCTCGCACCATGCAGGCTCATGAGCCAAATAGTCCAATCCGGATGATTGCCCCTGGTCGGGTATATCGTCGTGATGATTATGATGCAACCCATTCACCGATGTTTACTCAGGTAGAGGGCATGGTGATAGACAAGGATATCAGCTTTGCAGATTTAAAAGGCACCCTGGAGGATTTTCTCAGACAGATATTTAGCAAGGATGTCAAGGTGCGGCTCCGCCCAAGCTTTTTTCCATTTACTGAGCCAAGCACCGAGGTGGATATTTCCTGCGTAATGTGTAAATGTCAGGGCTGTCGTGTATGTAAGGGAACTGGTTGGTTGGAAATTCTTGGAGCAGGTATGATTCATCCCAACGTGCTGAAAATGAGTGGCTATGACCCTGCCAAGGTAAGAGGCTTTGCCTTTGGCTTGGGTATAGAGCGTATCACCATGCTTAAATATGGTATAGATGATCTTCGGCTGTTCTATGACAATGACACACGTCTGCTGGACCAGTTTTAATGTGGAGGTAGGAGTAAATGCAGGTATCAATTAAATGGCTTCATGATTATATAGATTTTACAGAAACATCTGATGAATTGGCGGATAAGCTGACCATGGCCGGTATTCCGGTGGAGAATGTGGTTCATGCCGGTGAAGGGCTGGAAAAGGTTGTAACTGGGCGGGTAGAGACCATAGAACGTCATCCGGATTCTGACCATATGTTTATTACGCAAATGAACGTCGGCGGACCAGAGCTGATTCAAATCGTTACCGGGGCTCAGAACGTAAAGCAGGGTGATATTGTTCCTGTGGCAATGGTCGGGGCAAAGCTGCCCAATGGACTGAAAATTTCCAAGGGGAAGCTTCGTGGAGTGGCTTCCAATGGTATGCTGTGCTCTGCTGACGAGCTTAAATTGGATATGGATGACCTGCCAGAGGAGCAAAAGACCGGAATTTATATTCTTCCAGCTGATATACCGGTAGGAATTCCTGCCAAGGATGCTCTGGGGCTTGATGATGACATACTGGAATTTGAGCTTACGGCCAATCGGGGCGATTGCTTTAGTGTGTTTGGTCTGGTTCGTGAAATAGCGGTTCTTACCGGCAATACACCAAAATGGCCAGAGGTTGTGGTAAATGAACAGGATGAAGCAACGGCTGCTGATATGATTAAAATTGGCATTGAAGCTAATGACCTTTGTTCCCGGTTTTCGGCCAGAGTCCTAAAAAATGTAAAGGTTATGGAATCCCCGGAGTGGATGCAGGTACGCTTGGAACGGGCCGGTATTCGGTCAATTAACAATATAGTTGATGTTACTAATTTTGTTATGGTAGAGCTGGGGCAGCCAATGCATGCCTATGATTATGACCATATTGCCGGTCAAAGTCTTACTGCCCGCAAGGCGGTTGCTGGCGAGCTGCTTCATACCCTGGACGATTCCTCAAGAATTGCCAAAGGGGATGAGCTTGTTATTGCGGACAGTGAAAAACCGGCTGGCCTGGCTGGTGTCATGGGTGGCCTGGAATCCGAGGTTACAGAAAATACTACCACGGTGGTTTTAGAGGCCGCTGCCTTTAACGGTGCAAGCATACGGCGGACTGCACGGGCTTGTGGACTTCATTCGGAGGCTTCCGGGCGGTTTGAACGGGGAGTTGATGTTACCGGCACTGTTCGGGCATTGGATAGAGCTGCGCAGCTTCTTCAGGATATGGGAGCTTGTACAGTTACCAGGGGAATAGTAGATGTTTACCCTGTAAAAAAAGAGCAGACCTTTGTTTATTTTACACCAAAGCAGATTAATGACCGATTGGGTACAGCACTTGCTGCCGACCAAATGGTGGAAATTTTGGAAAGTCTTTCCTTTAAGTGTAAGGCGGATAGTCAAGGAGGCTACCATGTGGCTGTTCCTTCCTGGCGAAATGATATAACCTATATGGAGGATTTATCCGAGGAGATTGCTCGAATTTACGGCTTTGATAACATTCAGGCAACTACACCGGCCGGTGTCATGATTCAGGGAATACAGAGTCCTTTACAGAACTTTATTGACCGTATCAAGGTTACCCTGACTCATATTGGCATGAATGAGGAGCTATCCTTCAGCTTTACCAATGCGGACATGTTTGATAAGATGCTGCTGCCGGTTGACAGCCCGCTTAGACAGGCTATACCGATAATGAATCCTCTTACAGATGAGGCTCCACTGGTTCGTACCAGTCTTTTGGCCAGTGTTTTGGACAATGCCTGCCGCAATTTGTCCAGAAAAAACGAGGATATTCGTCTTTACGATGTGGCACCGGTCTTTTATCCAAAGTCACTGCCCCTGACCGAGCTGCCTGATGAGGTAGTAAAGGTGGCTGGCTTTATGTGTGGTCGTCGCAATCCAATGAGCTGGAACACTGACAATGAGATGATTGATTTTTATGATGCTAAGGGAATTGTAGAAGAGCTGCTGGCCAGATTGAACATCACCAGATATCAGGTAGTGGCTGGGGAATACACCGCAATGCATCCAGGTAAAACCGCCCTGTTTAAAAAGGGTAAGGAAATTGTTGCTGCGGTAGGAGAGCTTCATCCACAGGTCGCTGAAAATTTGGGTATTTCCAAAAAGGCATATATTTTTGAAATGGACGTGCCTACGCTGATGAAGTATAGCTCTGATAAGTTCAGCTTTGATGTGCTGCCAAAATATCCGGCCATAGTTCGGGATTTGGCCATGCTGGTTGATGAAGAAGTAAATGCAGCAGATATTGAAAAGACCATTTCCAAAAACGGTGGTAAATTCTTCAAGAATGTTACCCTGTTTGACGTATATACCGGCAAGCAGATTGAGAAGGGCAAAAAGAGCATGGCCTTTACCATGATGTTCCAGTCTAACGATAGAACCCTTACTGATGCAGAGGTAGATGAGGTGTTTAATAACATCATTGCGGCAGTGGAAAAGGAATTCAACGCCGAGCTTCGGGGATAATAGTTAAATACGAAATTCGTAATGCGGAATTCGTAATGAGCAATGCGGACTGTGTAATGTTAAATTTGTAATGCGGAATGAAGAACCCCCACCGGTTGCTACGCAACCACCTCCCCTAGGGGGAGGCAAGATTAAGCCTTCTCCTATGGAGAAGGTGGCGAGCTTTGCTCGACGGATGTGGTGCAATACTAATGCGGAATGTATAATGCGGAAATCGTAATTTGTAATAAAGAATTATAGGAGCAGGATTATGCTGGAAGAACAAAAAGAGCTGGTTCTTAAATATGCCCTAGAGGCGGAGCATATGGGACTTTGCCGACACCGCTCAGGAAATTTCAGCCTTCGGGACAGGTCAACTGGTCTTATATGCATTACTCCCACAGGCCTTGATCGTAATGAAATGACCTTTCAGGATATTGTTGTAATGAATGACCAGGCTAAGGTGGTGGAAAGCGAAAATGGACACCGTCCCACCAGTGAAGCTGTTATGCATCTGAAAATTTATGAGGCACGACCGGAGGTAAATGGGGTGGTGCACACCCATTCAAAGTTTGCCGTTACTTTTGCTATTTTGAAAAAGGAAATTCCTGCAATTGTTTACGAGCTGATGAATCTTGGGTGTAAGGAAGGCTATATACCGGTAGCACCTTATGGTCGGCCGGGTACCATGGCTTTGGCTGAGTCGGTTATTAAACCCCTGTCAATATCAGATGTGGCATTGATGGAAAGCCACGGTGTAGTGGCGGTGGACAAGGACATAAAGGAGGCTCTTCTAAAGGCGGCCTATGTAGAGGAGCTGGCTGAAATCTATTATCGGACATTGACTGTTTTGGGACCTGGCAGGGAGCCTCCATACATACCCAATGAGGAACTGCAAAAATGGGCGTATCCAAAAGAAATATTAATAAATTCGTAATAATGAATATGTAATACGAAAATACCCCCACCGGTTGCTACGCAACCACCTCCCCAAGGGGAGGCAAGGAACAAGGACAATGTACAATGATATAACTCAAACTTCACACATGTATAATTGATGTATTTCTGCCAGGTGAATGCCTAACGCAGAATGCTTGCGCTCATAAATTTTGCCTAGTGGAACACCTCATCCACCGCCCCTAAAGGGACTAGCTTTGCGTCGCAAGCGGTCCCCCTTCCCCAGAGGGGAAGGCAAAAACTACCTGCTTGATTTCACTAAGTACCAAGGTAAAATAATGTCTGCTTATAGGCATTGCACCTTGCTTTTAGCGATATGTCTATGTGGGAAGTTTGAGTGGCAATATGAAAACACCCCCACCGGTTGCTACGCAATCACCTCCCCCAGGGGAGGCAAGTTGATGTTTGCTGAGTATATAGTCTCTAAGGTAAAATGGGCTTGTCTCACTTGAGGGAGTTGTTTGCTGAGCATAGTCTCTAAGATAAAATAGGCTTGTCTCCCTTTGGGGGGAGATGTCACGAAGTGACAGAGGGGGTTAATGTCTGCTTTGCACTTGTCAACAAAAATTGGACACGAAATATAAAAAATTTGACATAAAAGATGAACCATTGAACAAGGCTATCTGATTTTTTTGACATCACTTTGG
>JAFVER010000096.1 GCA_017475925.1 Anaerovibrio sp.
AAATGGGCAAGTCGTGCCCGACAGTGCCAGTCGTCATAACCGTTTT
Source organism: Anaerovibrio sp. (assembly GCA_017475925.1). Lineage (GTDB taxonomy): Bacteria > Bacillota > Negativicutes > Selenomonadales > Selenomonadaceae > Anaerovibrio. Next base: position 47 of record JAFVER010000096.1, read on the forward strand.
CAAACAGCTTTTCTGGAGGATTGGCACTGGTGGAGAGAACTAAATCAATTAATTGGGAAAATTCTTCTGTATTCATTAAATATGACTCCTTTATGGAAAAGTAAATATGGGCGTTTACATCCACCCTAAAGAGGAGGGCGCCTTGGCACCCGTCAGCGCAGGGTTAATATTTATATGTCAGCTGGTTGGCTATTATACTTACCAGAGCAATGGTTCCAGTCAATATTGGTAATACCGGTGCAAAGAACGGCATGGCTGGCTCCGCCACCAGATAGCTGGTAACGGCTCCCAGCAGTAGGTTGGAAAGTACAGTGATAATAAGGCCGGTTTTTCGTTTTCCGTAGGTATATCTTGCTATATCCACTGCTGACAATATATTGCCAAAATCAACACTGTCAATATAAACATCGCTTTCCTCCTTCAGAGCCTCATCTGAAGTACTTAAGGTAAAGCTTATATCGGCATATTGCATGAGTACTGCTGAATTTTTTGTGGTTCCGATGGCACCAATCAGGCTGTTCTTGGTTTTTAATACCATGAATTCCTTTGTCTTTTCCATGGCGTTAAGCTCAGGGCGAACCACCGTGATGCCAGTCTGTTTGGCCAGGTTTCGGGCAGTGCTCCGTACAGTGCTGGTTAATATGGAGGTTGAAATGCCAAATTCCTGTAATGCCCGCACAGCCCCCGGTGCAGTATCCCGTACCCGGTCACTGAATACAATGAAGCCGCGGCAGAAATTTCCTATGCTTACAAAGGAAATGAAATTTCCCTTTGAAGCCAGCTGATCGGCTCTGGTAAGAATTTCTGCCGGAATATTAACATCGTGCTCCTGTAAAAAAGCTGCCGTACCTACCCGTATTTCCTGATGATTAATAAGTGCCTCTACCCCTTTTCCAGGGACAGCATTTACGGCCGCTGCTTCAAGCAGGGCTATATCCTTGTCTTCCACCCATTCTATTATAGCCTCTGCCAATGGATGCTTTATTCCTGCCTCGGCACTGGCTGTGATGGTCATAAGCTTTGATGGCGTTATCCCTACAGGAATAATATCTGTTACCAGTGGAACTCCCCTTGTAATGGAACCGGACAGGCTGAGAACGAGTTGCCCCATAAGGTTAAGTAGCGGAATCACCCGTCGGTTTTTTAGGTGAATTTTACATTTCCTCATCACTCTCATGGCCTGCCATGGCAGCAGATATTTAATAAGCAGTATGGCACTAAGGTTTATTATAATAAAAATGGCAGCTATCATACCATAAAGCATAAGTCTGTTTTCAATAAGTAAACTATACATATATACACCAGCTTCCTACTCAATAATTATCAAGGGATAAAAAGCAAAAGTCAATAGCTGTAAACAGTATATTATTTAATAGGTGATTCCATAATATATTTCAGTATTATCCGAAGTGTATTTTATTATTATTGGCCTCGTTCTTAATACTTGAAGAAAAACTCAAAAGCTGATAAAATCTAACGGGCAATATTAATGTGTAATAAGTTTTGAAGGAGTCCTGAAAGTTGATTTCCGTTGATGCCAATGCAAAAATCAATCTAACCCTTGATATATTGGGAAAGCGTGATGATGGTTACCATGAAGTGTCCATGGTAATGCAGGAGATTAGTCTTCATGATACGCTGCATTTGGAAGAAATTCCTGCTGGTATTGAGCTGGAGATAAGTGGTTCAGATTTGCCGGCAGATGAGTCAAATCTTTGCTATCGGGCGGCCAGGCTTGTGAAGGATACCTGTAATCTGAAGGCTGGGGTGAGGATAAGACTAGAGAAGCGTATTCCGGTGGCTGCTGGGCTGGCTGGTGGGTCAACTGACGCAGCGGCAGTATTTAAGGGAATGAATGACCTCTTTTCCTTAAATATTACTGAGGAAAAGCTTTGTGACCTTGGAGCGGAGCTTGGCTCTGATATACCCTTTTGTATACTGGGTGGTACCATGTTGGCTACCGGTCGGGGAGAGCTTTTAAAAAGACTGCCGGATTTTGCCGGAGTGAATGTTGTTTTGGCTAAACCAAGGGTGGGCGTTTCTACTGCCTGGGCCTATAAAACCTATGATGCAGGCTATACAGGCAGACATCCGGATAACGAAGCCATGATAAAGGCTATAGAACAAGGTGATGTTTCAGGCGTAAGTAATTTGTTGTGTAATGTGCTGGAAGGTGTTACTATAAAGGAGCATGTCATAATTAACACCTACAAGCAGGTCATGCTAAAGGCAGGTGCTTTGTGCAGTATGATGTCAGGCAGTGGTCCCACGGTGTTTAGCATAGCACCTGATGAAACTGTGGCAGAGGCCGTTGCTGCTCAGATTAAGGGAATAGATGCTGGAGCTGCTGTTTTTACAGCAAAAACTGTTGGAAGAAATAGAGGTTAAGGATGGAAGGCAAGTTATCACCTATTAAAGTAGACAGTTATCAGCCACTACGTGAGGTGGTTTGTGAAACCCTGCGGGAAGCAATCCGCAAGGGTACCCTCAAACCAGGTGAGCGGCTTATGGAAATTCAGCTGGCTGAGGAGCTGGGCGTCAGTCGTACTCCAGTGCGGGAAGCCATAAGAAAGCTGGAGCTGGAGGGGTATGTTATAATGATGCCCCGGCGTGGAACCTATGTTGCCAACCTATCCATCAGAGATGTAAACGAGGTTTTTGAAATTCGGACCTCGCTGGATTCACTGGCAAGCGGCTTGGCAGCTGAACGCATAACTGATGAAGAATTGGAACGGCTTCAGCGGCTGTTGGTTGCTATTGGTGAATACATTGAGGCAAATGATATGGATAAGATTGTGGAAACCGATACAGAGTTCCATGATTTGCTGTATCAGGCCAGCCGTAATTCCAGATTGGTTGGTATTATATTTAATTTGCGGGAGCAGCTTACCAGGTTTCGTTCTACTTCCATGTCTTTTCCGGGACGTCTGAAAGCAACGCTGGAGGAGCATCGGCGGATAGTTGAGGCTATTGCTCAGGGAAATGTGGCTGAGGCCCAGGCTGCAGCTGAGTATCATATGGAAAAGTCGGAACAGACATTGCTGCAAAGCATGGAAGAGCTAAAGAAAAAACAGGAAAATGATAAAGATGTGTGATTTATATCCGTAAAATGGAGGCAGATTGAATGCTGGATTTAGTTACAGTAATATTAGCGGCAGGTAAGGGCACCAGAATGAAGTCCAAACTGCCAAAGGTTTTGCATAAGGTGGCCGGTAAGTCCATGCTGCAGCATGTTCTTGATGCAGCAAAGAAGGCAGGCGCAAAGCGCAACGTTGTGGTGGTAGGCTTTGGTGGTGAGCAGGTAAAAACGGCTATTGGAAATGAAGCTGAGTTCGTTGTACAGGAAGAACAGCTGGGGACTGGTCATGCAGTAAAGCAGGCTGCGCCATTGCTTGCCTCGGAAAACGGTACGGTTATGGTTTTATGCGGTGATACACCATTGGTAAATGCCGATTTAATTACCAAACTTTATGAAGGCCATAAGTCGGCTGGAGCCAAGGCAACCGTGCTTACTGCGATGATGCCGGATGCCACGGGCTATGGGCGGATTATCCGCACTGCGGCTGGAGATGTGGCCAGAATTGTGGAGCAAAAGGATGCCAATGAAGAGGAGCTTAAGGTAAAGGAAGTAAATTCTGGTATCTACTGCTTTGAGGCCAGAGATTTGTTTGCTGCCCTGGAAAAGGTTGGCTGTGATAATGCCCAGGGAGAATATTATCTTCCTGATGTATTAGCAATCCTTCGGGAGCAGGGGGAAAAAATATGGGCAGTTGCAACTGATGATTATGAGTCTACATTGGGGATTAATTCGCGTGTGCAGTTGGCTGGGGCAGAAAAGATTTTGCGGCATCGCAAAAATATTGAATTAATGGATAACGGCGTTACCCTAATGGACCCGGATAGTACCTTTGTGGATGCTGATGTTGAGGTAGGTCCTGACACGGTGCTTTATCCTTATACCTGGCTGGAGGGAAAGACGGTTATTGGCTCTGACTGTGAAATCGGCCCTAATTGTCGCTTTACAAATGTGAGTATTGGCAATAATGTGACAGCGCAGTTTGCCTATGGTCATGACTGTGTTGTTGATGATGGGGTGGATTTCGGGCCATATGTTCATCTGCGGCCGAATACCCACCTTGGGAAAAATGTTCATATTGGCAATTTCGTTGAAGTAAAAAATTCAAATATTGGGGAGGGCACCAAGCTGCCACACCTTCAATATATAGGTGATTCTGATGTAGGAAGTCATGTGAACTGTGGCTGTGGCACAGTTACTGCCAATTACGATGGCAAGAGCAAGTTTAGGACAACAATCGGCGATGACGCCTTTGTTGGCTGTCACACTACCTTGGTTGCACCTGTTACAGTTGGTGAGGGAGCCTATATTGGGGCTGGCTCGGTTATTACCAAGGATATTCCAGCCAAAGATTTGGCTATTGGCAGGGCTCATCAGAAGAATATTTCTGGTTGGGCTGATAAGCGAAAAAATTAAAGTGGTATTTTCAGTGGTTTACTGATAATATATAAGAGGATTTTTTCCCGTTACGTAATTGTTTTTATATGAATTTGGAGGCCTTAAAACAAAATGTCACAATCTGCAAAGAGTAACATGCGTCTTTTAGCTGGTAATGCAAATCCTGGGCTGGCTAAGGAAATTGCCGAGCATCTAGGCATAGAGCTTATAGCGGCTCAGGTGGGTCATTTCAACAATGGCGAAATTCAGGTTATGATCAGCGAAAGCATTCGTGGAAAGGATATTTTTATTATCCAGCCTACATGCCAGCCAGTTAACGAGAACCTTATGGAGCTCTTAATAATGACTGATGCCTGCAAACGGGCGTCTGCTCATAGTGTTACAGCTGTGGTGCCTTATTATGCGTATGCCCGTCAGGATCGTAAAACCCGTGGCCGTGAACCAATATCGGCAAAGCTGGTAGCCAATCTCATGCATACCGCTGGAATGGACCGGGTGGTAACTGTTGACCTGCACGCTGGACAGATTCAGGGATTTTTTGATATTCCGGTGGATCATTTGGCGGCAGCTCCGGCTATGGCTGAATATTTTAAGGAGCAGAAGCTGGAAAATGTGGTTGTTGTATCTCCTGATCTTGGTGGTGTAACCCGTGCCCGCAAAATGGCTGACCTTTTGGATTCGGGCATTGCCATTGTGGAAAAGCGTCGTCCTCGACCAGGCTGTGCGGAGGTTATGAATCTCATTGGTGAAGTAAAGGGAAAAACCTGTATTATGATAGATGATATGGTAGATACAGCCGGTTCCCTGTGCGAAGGTGCCAAGGCATTGAAGCGGATGGGGGCCAAGGAGGTATATGCCTGCTGTACTCATGGGATTTTGACTGACCCGGCGGTTCAGCGGATTAATGATTCGGCAATAAAAAAGCTGATTATAACAAATACCATTCCATTGCCTCCAGATAAGAAATCAAACAAGATTGTCTGCATTTCTTTGGCACCAATGTTGGCAGAGTTTATTGATTGTATTTATAACAATGGTTCAGTAAGTAAGCTTTTTAAATAATAATTGATAGTTGTGGGACTGTGAAAGCAGTCCCTTTGCTGTATTAGGGGTGAAGAAATGAAATTTGCAAAGAGAATGGACCAATTTGGTGAAGGGGTGTTTTCACGGTTGGCAGAAATGCGGAAAGAGCGCACAGCTGCGGGAAAAAGGGTAATTGATCTCAGCATTGGTGCGCCGAATATTCCTCCTGCTAAGCGAATTATGGAGGCCATGGCTAAGGCTGTGATGGACCCTGGGAATTATGTATATGCCATATCTGATACCAGGGCTATGTTAAAGGCTGTGGCTGACTGGTATAAACGTCGCTACTCTGTAGAGCTTGATGAAAATACAGAAATCTGCTCATTGATTGGCTCCCAGGATGGCCTGGCCCATATTGCCCTGTCTATTCTTGACCCTGGTGATGTCATGATGGTGCCGGATCCATGCTACCCAATTTTTGCTGATGGGCCGAAACTGGCTGGGGCAGAGCTTTATTATATGCCACAGAAAAGGGAGTATGACTACGTTATTCAGCTAAGGGATATTCCAGAGGAGGTTGCCAGACGGGCAAAGCTGATGCTGGTGTCTTACCCGAACAACCCAACAGCGGCAATGGCGCCATTGGATTTTTATAAGGAGCTCATTGAATTTGCAAAAAAATATAACATAATTGTTATCCATGACAATGCCTATAGTGAGCTGGTGTTTGATGGTGCGGCCTGGGGCAGCTTTCTGGAGCTTCCTGGGGCCAGGGATGTTGGTGTAGAATTTAATTCTCTGTCCAAGACCTACGGCTTGGCCGGGGCCCGCATAGGCTATTGCTTGGGTAATGCAAATGTAGTTGGAATGCTAAAAACACTAAAATCAAATATAGATTATGGTATGTTCCTGCCGATACAGGCAGCCGCCATAGAGGCAATATCTGGTGACCAGTCCATTGTGGCGGAAACCCGGGCAGCTTATGAAAGACGCCGTGATGTGCTGTGTGATGGACTTATTGCAGCTGGCTGGCCCATGGATAAGCCAAAGGGGACGATGTTTGTCTGGGCACCAATTCCGGCAAAATATGCTACATCTGAGGAATTTGTAAAGGCTTTGATGGATAAGACCGGCGTTTTGGTAACTCCGGGCAGTGCCTTTGGGCCTTCTGGTGAAGGCTACGTTCGCATGGCTTTGGTACAGTCCGAGGAGGATATGCAGCAGGCTGTGGACGAGGTAAACAAGTCAGGTATTTTGAAGGATTTTTCTTCTAAGTGACGAAAATCAGGCTATACTTCTAAATAATATCTTGAACATTCATTAAGGGGTATTTATGGGTTCTGTAAAGTATGATTTGCCCAAAGACATAGAAGCGGATTTAGCTTTTATGGCAAAAAAATATAACATATCCAAAATTATTTTGTTTGGCTCACGGGCCCGCGGTGATAATACTGCTAAAAGTGATGTGGACATAGCGGTATATGGCTGTAAAGAGTTTACGAGGTTTTCAGCGGATGTGGAGGATAAGGTATGGACCTTATTGAAATTTGATATTGTAAACATGGACTATGCAATATCAGATGAACTGAAAAACGAAATTCAACGAGATGGGGTAACAATCTATGAAAAAATTTGAAAATTTTATCACCCACCTTCATGTGTTGGAAAAGGCATCTGAGCAAGATTTAGAAAATGAATTTATCATCAGTGGTATAATAGATAAATTTTTTGTTCAATTTGAGCTTGGCTGGAAGCTGTTGAAGGAATTGTTAAAGTATGAAGGCAGAGCAGTGGGGATGTCAGGATCACCACGGGCGATTATCAAGGATGCGTACAGTATATATGATTTTTTGGATGCGGATGTTTGGTTGGAAATGCTGGATAATCGTAATGACCTGACTCATATTTATGACGGAGAAATGGCTAAAAAGCTGGTAAATATCATAATTAACAGATATATACCTGAATTTCATAAAATGGAAAATAGCATAAATGCTACATACGGAAATGTTATTAAGGAGTTATGAAGTATCAAGGATGTCGTATTTGTATTCTTGCTTTATGTACGAACTCATTTAATCAACATGCCCTGGCTTCAAAGGCTTCTATATGTGAAAAGTTTAAGATTTCTATATAAAAATTATTATAGTACGTAGGCAAAATATGTATTTTTTGGTTGAGAAGAAATGTATTTTATATTACAATAAACAGGTATTTATACGTCGATTTCAACTCAATATTAAAGGAAAGTAGGAAGTAATATGGTAGAATCCGTTTGGTCAATCCTGCCGCCGATAATAACTATTGTGTTGGCGCTTTTGACAAAAGAAGTTTACATGTCATTGCTAATTGGTATTTTTTCCGGTGCGCTGTTATACACTGAGTTTAATGTACTTGAAGCTATAATGACTATGTTTGATGTTATGGCTGATAAGGTGGGAGGAAATATCAATATTTTGGTATTCCTGGTAATTTTGGGAATAATGGTGGCTGCCATTACCCGTTCCGGTGCCACCCGGGCCTATGGTGAGTGGGCAGCCAGAAATATCAAGGGGCGACGCAGTGCTATGCTCCTTACCGCTGTTTTAGGCGTAGTTATTTTTATTGATGATTATTTTAATTGTCTTACCGTTGGAACCGTAATGCGGCCAATTACTGACCGTTTTAAGATTTCAAGGGCCAAATTGGCTTATATTATTGATGCTACGGCTGCTCCAATCTGTATTTTGGCACCGGTTTCCAGCTGGGCTGCTGCAGTAGGCTCGTCCTTGCCGGAGGGCAGTGAGGTAGATGGCTTTAGCCTCTTTTTACAGACTATTCCATTTAATCTTTATGCCCTTATGACCATGCTGTTTATGCTGTTTATTATCATATCCCAGCGTGATGTGTTCTCCATGGCTGCTTATGTCAGAAAAAATCAGGAGCATTTTATTGTTCCAACTGAGTACCGTGACAGTGAGGAGGTTACTCCTTTAGGCAGCGGTAAAATTATTGACTTGGTATTGCCACTGGTAGTGCTTATTTGTGCCTGTGTATATGGTATGCTGTATACTGGCGGTATTAACGAGGGTAAGAGCATTGCTGATGCCTTTGCTGACTGTGATTCATCCAAATCTTTGGTATTTGGTTCCTTTGTGGCTTTTGTGTTCACTGCCCTTTTATATCTGCCACGTGGGGTTATTACATTTAAATCCTTCTGCGAGACCTTTGTTCAGGGCTTTAAGGCCATGACTCCGGCCAATCTTATTCTTTGCTTTGCCTGGACCTTGTCTGGTATTTGCAGTGACAAGTATTTGAACCTTGGTGGATATGTGGGAATGCTGGTAAGCTCCCATACAGAGGTTGTGGCATTCCTGCCGGTTATTTTCTTTGTTGTTGCCATTATTTTGGCTTTTGCAACAGGTACTTCCTGGGGAACCTTTGGTATACTGATACCGATTGCAGTGGCAGTAATTGGTGCAAATGATGTCAACATGCTGGCCATTACTGTAGCGGCAATTCTTTCCGGTGCTGTGGGCGGCGACCATGCTTCGCCGATTTCTGATACAACAATATTAGCCTCCGCCGGAGCCCAGTGCAGCCATTTAGACCATGTAAGCACCCAGATTCCATATGTACTGATTGTGGCTGGTGCCAGCTTTGTAGGCTATCTGGTGGATGGCTTTACCATGAATGGTTGGGCTGGGTTGGCAACGGCCTGTGGTATTTTGGCATTAATAATGGCTATAATCTACACCAAAGTTAAGCCAGTAGATGTGGACCATTAAAAATAAAATATACTTATATTTTTGATGATTTTCAAGAAGTTTTATAGTTATAACTATAAAACTTCTTGTTTTTTATAAAAACAAATTATTTCGATGAAAAATATCTCGCACATCTTTCTTTTTCTTGACATTAAATTCGTATTGATTTATTCTTAATTAGTTGTGAAAGAGAATAAGAAAGTGAAGGAGATGATGTTGTGGTACATACAGTTCGTCATAAGGTTAATTTTTATGATACGGATGCTATGGCTGTGGTTCATCATTCCAACTATATTCGATGGTTTGAAATCGGTCGGGTTGAGTTCCTTCGGGCGGCTGGCATTACCTTAAATCAGCTTATGGCAGATGGGTATGTATTTCCTATTACTGAGGTGAGTGCAAAGTATGTGGCTTCAGCTTATTTTGATGATGAGCTGCTTGTTGAGACTACCCCGGAAGCCCTTACCAAGGCAAAGATGGTATTTACATACCGTATATTGAGGGCATCGGATAACGCTTTACTGGTGGAGGGTCGAACTCAAAATGTATTCACCTCAAAGGAAACTGGTAAAATAACCCGTTTGCCGGACAAATACTATGATAAATTGAAAGTAATGATGGCTCTTTAGTGTCAGTGCACTAGATTGTCACACTAATGGAGGTCTTGTTGATGGAATATGCGTTGTACGTAATTGGTGCTGTTGTGGGACTGGGGCTTTTGGTGGCTATCATGGCAAAGCTCTATATTTGGCATACCGGTGTTGAAAACGTGGTGGCAAAATTGGATAGTCGCAGTGCCTTTAAGCTGGACAAAATCACTGAAAACAGCCTGACATTCAGTACCAATGTGGAATTTGTAAATTATGGAAAGCAGTGTGCCACCTTCATGGATTGCTTTGTTCGGCCGCAGCTTCCTTATGAGCAGTACGATGGCCTGGAGCTTAGAGGTCATGCAGAGCTATCCACGGCTCCTCGGGAGGATGATTATTTTGAAGCATATATCGTCCAAAGAAAGGATTATGAGGATAATCTGGACCATGCTGTCATTAAGGCCCAGGTTACCCTTATCGCCCGTAATGGAATGAATATTAAAGAGGCAGTGTCCAAAATGCCAGACTTTAATTTTCAGATAATCTGGTTACAGACCGGCCGTACTGAGACCCGCTACCGTCAGGTGCGCATTGAGGTACCGGCGGCAGAAATTGCTGCATTGGCAGGGACAGAGCTCGTGGATGAATAAGGAGAATGGATTACTATGGCTAATGATACAAAGGTTGAATTAATACCGATTCCTACCAGAATACTTACTCATAAGGACAATATAGTAGACACAGTGGAACGGTATACCAAGGGAAAAATTGGCGAAAATGATGTAATATCTGTGGCTGAGAGTGTAGTGGCTATTACCCAGGGCCGGGCAGTTCGTCCGGAGGATTTGAAGATAACCAGGGTAGCAAAGCTTTGTTGCCGGTTTATTCCTGACTATGGTTCCCTTGCCAGTCCTCATGGTATGCAGTCCCTGATGGATGTAGAAGGAAAGTGGCGTGTGGCTGGGGCATTGCTCTTGGGCTTTTTGGGTAAGCTGGTAGGCATTAATGGCATCTTTTATAAGTGGGGCGGTGAGCAGACTGCCCTTATTGATGATGTTACCGGGACCATGCCACCCTTTGACAAGCACATTGTCTATGGTCCGAAGGAGCCAAATAAGGTAGTAGAGCAGTTGAAGGAAAGACTTGGCTGTTTCGGCGCGTTGATTGCTGATGTAAATGACTTAAAGCGTTCCCGGGTGGTTGGCGAAAGCAAGGGCTTGGATGGTCAGAAGGCAGCCAATCTGCTTATTGACAATCCTTTTGGTAACGCATCACAGAAAACCCCTATAGTGATTATCAAGAATTTCAAACAGTATCAGCAGGGGGCATAATAAATTTGTAAGGCGGAATTTACATTGTGTAATGCGATAAGTAAAAAAATGGACTGGTGGCTACAGTCCATTTTTTTGTAACAGCACTTAATGAAAGCGGGCCAACAAGGGGCGATTGAATTTAGTGCAGGTCAAGGGAACTTGGCTGGCCAATGCAGCCAGGTTTTTAATCCTATGCTAACAGGTACTAAGACTCCCACTGAATAAGGCTCATTTAATTAGGAGGTTAGTATGGCCAGAAAATATGACCGTAAAAATGATGAGCTGCGGCATTATAAGATTAATAGATTTTTTCAGCAGCATCCGGCCGGCTCAGCCATGATAGAAATGGGAAAAACCAAGGTGATATGTGCTGCCACAGTTGAGGAGAAGGTGCCAAATTTTCTGCGGGGAACTGGTGAGGGCTGGCTTACAGCAGAATACTCCCTTTTGCCAAGTGCAACCCATACCAGAACTTCCCGGGAGGCGGCCAGAGGCAAGCAGACGGGGCGAACTCAGGAAATACAGCGGCTGATAGGACGAAGCCTTCGTTCAGTGCTGGACATGAAGGCCCTGGGTGAACGGACAATAATCATAGATTGTGATGTTATTCAGGCTGATGGTGGAACCCGCACAGCATCAATAACTGGGGCCTTTATTGCTTTGGTGGAGGCCTGTGATACTTTTTTTGAGCCGGACAGTGGCAAGCCGTTTCCTGTTCGTGATTTTTTGGCTGCCATTAGCGTGGGCGTTTCAACAGAGGGGGAGTTGCTGCTGGATTTGGATTATGATGAGGATTCCAGTGGTGTGGTGGATATGAATGTAGTGCGAACTGGTGAGGGAAATTTCGTTGAAATTCAGGGTACCGGCGAGGGAAGACCCTTTACCAGAGATGAGATGAAAAAACTTATTGCTTTGGCTGAGAAGGGGATTGATGAGCTTATTTCCTACGAGAAGGATATTTTGGGCAACGAGCTGGTCTGGAAGGTTGGTCGTGAAGGATGAAAAAAGTCGTAATTGCCACAAAAAATAATGGTAAGGTTCGGGAAATGAAAAATGCCTTTGAGGCACTGCCTATTGAACTGGTGTCCTTGGCGGATATATCAGAGAATATTGCGGAACCAGTTGAGGATGGAGAAACCTTTAAGGCTAATTCCCTGTTAAAGGCAAAATATTATCAAAAATGTACCGGTATGGCGTGTCTGGCTGATGATTCCGGCCTGGAGGTTGAGGTACTGGCTGGGGCTCCAGGAGTCTATTCGGCGCGGTATTCTGGTGAAGCTGCTACAGATGAATCCAATAATGCCAAGCTTCAGGATGAACTGAAAAAACGAGGCTTCACCAGCTCCAAAGCAGGCTATCAGTGTGCGTTGACCTTTGTAGATGTAGATGGAAGTATACTACAGACTCAGGGCTATTGCCATGGTGAAATAAGAAATAAAGCCAAAGGCAATGGCGGATTTGGCTATGACCCATATTTTTATGTGGGAGAAAGCTCTATGGCAGAACTGACCATGGAGGAAAAAAATCGCATAAGTCATCGAGGAGAGGCCCTGCGTAAAATGGCAGGACTTTTAAAGGAGTATCTAAAATGAGGATTGGGATTATCAGTGACAGTCACGGAAATACCATGGCAATCGACATGGCTGTTAAAATGGCTGGAGAAGTGGATTGCTGGCTTCATGCAGGTGATTTGATAGGTGATGCCGAATATCTTTCCATGGTGACGGAAAAGGAGATTTTTAATGTTGCCGGAAATTGCGATTGGCCGCAAACGACTGTACCGGATGAGCTGCTGATCAGCAAGGCCGGACATCGAATTTTTTTGACCCATGGACATAATTATGGTGTAAAAAGAAGCCGTGACGAAATTAAAAGCGCAGCTATAGCTAAAGGGGCTGATATAGTCGTATATGGTCATACACATGTGGCGGTGATTCAGCAGGAGAAAAATTGTCTGACCATTAACCCGGGAAGCATTTCTTTTCCCAGGGACGGGGAAGGCCAGTCCTTTATGGTGTTAAACATAAACCAGAAGGCTGTCCGGGTTGAGCATTTTCATCTGTAAAATGAGTTAGTGTAGTGGGAATTTAGTGGTATAAATAGAATTATTGGTAAGGTGGTCAGCCTATAAGAAAAATTTATTATTAAATTGTCTTGATTTATCGTGAAAATTACGAATGACATTCACCTTTTTTCTACACAAACCCTTATAGTTATTAGGTTGAAAGCATATTTAAAATATGATAATATAAAGTATGTATGCGAGTGTATTTTTAGAATTAGGGAGGGTTTAATTTGCGTACGATCAATGTTGAACAGATCACTGAAGAAGTAGCGCAGATGTGCAAGGAAGCTGCCTACTATTTGCCTCAGGATGTGTATGAAGCTCTCAAGAAGGGCCGTGAGACAGAGGAGTCTCCTGTTGGCCAGGTTGTGCTTGATCAGATTATCCGTAATTCCGAGATAGCCAGGGATGAAGATCGTCCTATTTGCCAGGATACTGGTATGACCATTGTATTTTTGGAGGTAGGTCAGGATGTTCACTTTGAGGGTGGAGATTTGACTGAGGCCATCAATGCTGGTGTCGCAAAGGGATATGTAGAAGGGTATTTACGCAAGTCTGTTGTTGCAGAGCCTTTGTTTGACCGGAAAAATACTCAAAATAATACCCCAGCAATTATTTATACCAAGATTGTTCCAGGCGATAAGCTTAAGATTGAGCTTACCTGCAAAGGCTTCGGCTCTGAAAACAAGGGCGGTATCAAGATGCTGGTACCAGCTGATGGAGTTGAAGGCGTTAAAAAGGCTGTATTGGATATCATTCAGCATGCCAGCTGCAATCCTTGCCCACCGATGGTAGTCGGTGTAGGTATAGGCGGAACTATGGATCAGGCGGCATACCTTTCCAAACGGGCTCTTATGCGCAATATCACAGAGCGTAACTCTCATCCGGATTATGCAGCACTGGAAAAGGAGCTGCTGGAAATGATTAATAAGACTGGTATCGGCCCACAGCTTGGTGGTACTACCTCTGCATTGGCTGTAAATATTGAGTGGGGACCTACTCATATTGCCGGTTTGCCGGTAGCTGTAACAATCTGCTGCCATGCTTGTCGTCATTCTCACCGTGTTCTTTGATATTAGGAGGTTTAGATAATGGCTGAAACAATTCGTATAACTACTCCTCTGAAAGAAGAGGATTCCCGGAAGCTCCGGGCAGGTGACAGCGTACTTATTACAGGGACCATTTATAGTGCCCGTGATGCTGCGCATAAGGTTATGACTGAGGCATTGGCCCGTGGTGAGAAGCTGCCAATTGATTGGAATAACCAGATTGTTTACTATCTTGGTCCTACACCGGCTAAGCCAGGGGATCCAATTGGCTCCTGTGGTCCTACCACTGCCGGCCGTATGGATGCTTATACTCCAACCATGCTGGAGCAGGGCATAAAGGGCATGATTGGCAAGGGCTCCCGTGCACCAGAGGTAGTTGAGTCCATGAAAAAGAACGGTGTTACATATTTTGCTGCTGTTGGTGGGGCAGCCGCCCTTATTGCAAAGTCAGTGAAAAAGTACACTGTTATTGCATACCCTGAGCTTGGTCCAGAAGCTTTGGCTGCTTTGGAGGTTGTTGATTTCCCTGCAATCGTAGTAATCGACTCTGAGGGAAATGATTATTACGAAATTGGTCAGGCACCATACCGCAAGTTATGATCTGGCAAAGGCTTTGCCGGTTAATGTATGACTGTGATAGTTCTGATAATGAAAAATTGCAGTTATGCGCTATTACTTTCCTGTGTGAAAGAAAAATATTAGGAGGTCAAGAATGATTAACGTATCTTTTTATCTTCGTCGACTACACTCCCTTTGCGGACTTGTAATGCTCGGCGGTGTGCTGATTGAGCATTTGTTGACAAATGCATCAGCAATGGGTGGTCCTGAGGTGTTCAACCAGGGGTTAGCCATGATGGAGCAAATCCCACAGCCTATTTTCCTTGGCATAGAAATCTGCCTTTACGCTGTACCTCTTTTGTTCCATGGTATCTACGGTATGTACATTGCTATGCAGGCAAAGAACAACCCAACTGAGTACGGATATTCCCGTAACTGGAAATTTGCGCTTCAGAGATGGACTGCATGGTATCTGGTAGTATTCCTTATTTGGCATGTAGGCTACCTTCGGATTTATACAAAGGGGATTATGGGTGAGCATATCAGCTATTCTCTTGTTCAGTCCACCCTGGCTAATCCGGTTGTGTTTGCACTTTATGCTCTTGGTATGTTTGCTGCTATTTTCCATTTCTGCAATGGTATCACAACCTTCTGCATGACCTGGGGTATTACCAAGGGTCCTCGTGCTCAGTGCGTTGTGGACAAGCTGGCTATGGGGCTGTGCACTTTGATGTGCCTCTTCACCTTAGCATTTATGTCCTCTTACTTTATGTAATATTCAGTAAGAATTGTCGTAGTAGTAAAGATTTGTATATAAGGAGAGAACCTACGTGGCTAAAAATAAGATTATTGTAGTAGGTGGCGGCTTGTCAGGCTTGATGGCTACCCTTAAGATTTGTGAAGCTGGCGGCGAAGTAGACTTATTCTCTTACTGCCCAGTAAAGCGTTCTCACTCCCTTTGCGCACAAGGCGGTATCAACGCCTGCATGGATACCAAGGGTGAGCACGATTCTATTTATGAGCATTTCGATGATACTGTATATGGTGGTGACTTCCTGGCAGACCAGCTGGCTGTAAAGGGCATGGTTGAGGCCGCACCAAAGCTCATAAAGATGTTTGACCGTATGGGTGTACCTTTTACCCGTACTCCAGAAGGTGTTCTTGACCTCCGTAATTTCGGTGGACAGAAGAATAAGCGTACCTGCTTTGCTGGTTCTACCACTGGTCAGCAGCTCCTTTATGCTCTTGACGAACAGGTTCGTCGCTGGGAAGTTAAGGGCGGAGTTAATAAGTATGAGTTCTGGGAATTTGTAAAGATTTTCAAGGATAAAAACGGAGTTTGCCGTGGTATTATTGCTCAGAGCATGAACTCCATGGAGATTAAGGCCTTTAAGGCTGATGTTGTTATATTGGCAACCGGTGGCCCTGGTCAGGTATTTGGCCGTTGTACAGCATCTACTATTTGTAACGGTTCTGCAGTTTCTGCAGTATATCAGCAGGGCGCAAAGATTGCTAACCCTGAGTTCATTCAGATTCATCCAACCGCAATCCCAGGCTCCGATAAGAACCGTCTGATGTCAGAGGCATGCCGCGGTGAGGGCGGACGTGTATGGGTTTATAAAGATGGTAAGCCTTGGTATTTCCTTGAAGAAATGTACCCGGCATATGGTAACCTAGTACCTCGTGATGTTGCTTCCCGGGCTATCTTCAAGGTTTGCGTACATATGGATTTGGGTATTAACCATGACCGTCGGGTATATCTTGACTTGTCCCATATTCCAGCAGAGTATTTGGAGCGCAAGCTGGGTGGTATTATTGAAATATATACCGAATTTGTTGGTAAGGACCCTCGCAAGGTTCCAATGGAGATTTTCCCTTCCGTACATTACTCCATGGGTGGTATTTATGTAGACAGAAAGCATTTTACCAATATTCCTGGCCTTATGGCTTCCGGCGAGTGTGACCATCAGTATCATGGTGCTAACCGTCTTGGTGCCAACTCTCTGTTGTCCGCTGCATACTCCGGTACTGTTTCTGGTCCTGAAGCAATGAAGTGGGCCAAGGAAAATGTTTCCAAGCTGTGCGAAATTACCGATGCTGAAATCGAGGCTGCCCGCAAGGAAGTACAGGATGAATATGACAAGATTCGTCAGATGAATGGCCCGGAAAATGCTCATAAGCTTCATCAGGAAATGGGTGAAATAATGTATGAGTATGTGTCTATCGAGCGTGACAACAAGGGTCTGGATACCTGTCTCGAGAAGCTGAAGGGTATTTTGAAGCGTTGGAATGATATTGGTGTAACAGATCATGGCAATTGGGCTAACCAGGAGGCTATGTTTGTTCGTCAGCTCCGTAACATGATTATATATGCAATGGCTATCACCAAGTCTGCCCGTTGCCGTGACGAGTCCCGTGGTGCCCATGCAAAGATTATGCTGGATGATAACGGCAACCGTATAGAGAAGGATGGCGAGCTGGTATTCTATCCTCGTAATGATGAAAAGTTCATGTTTACATCTGTTGTAAGCTTTGATGCAGCAACTGAGGAGCCAGTCGTAACCTATGAGGAATTTGAGCATTCACTCATTAAGGCACGTCCTCGTAACTATGCTGTTGCAAAGAAAGAGTAATAGGGGGATAAAATAGAATGGCAGAACAGAAGAAAACAGTTAAGTTTATAATTGAGCGTCAGGACAGCCCTACCAGCACGCCTTACACTCAGGAGTTCGAAATTCCATATCGTCCTGCTCTGAACGTAGTAGCTTCTTTGATGGAAATTCAGAAGAACCCTGTAACTACTGATGGTAAAAAGGTTGCTCCTGTAGTTTGGGAGTGTAATTGTCTGGAGAAGGTTTGTGGTGCCTGCATGATGGTTATCAACGGCAAGGCACAGCAGGCGTGCTGTGCACTTATTGATAATCTTGAGCAGCCAATCCGTCTACAGCCAGCCAGAACCTTCCCTGTAATCCGTGATTTGCATGTTGACCGCTCTGTAATGTTTGAGAGCCTCAAACGTGTACAGGCTTGGATCGAGGTTGATGGTTCCTGGGAGGTTAAGGATGCTCCTATTCAGAATCCTTACACCGCTACCACAGCGTATGAGATTTCTCACTGCATGACCTGCGGCTGCTGCCTGGAGGCTTGCCCTAATGTTGGTCCACAGTCTGACTTCATTGGTGCTTCTCCTTCTGTACAGGCTTACCTGTTCAACCTGCATCCACTTGGAAAGTTTGACAAGGAAAAGCGTATGGAGGCATTGATGGCCAAGGGCGGTCTTACAAGCTGCGGTAATTCTCAAAACTGTGTAGAGGTTTGCCCTAAGAATATTAAGCTGACTACATACCTTGCTCAGCTTAACCGTGATGTAAACAAGCACGCCCTGAAGAATATATTCAATAAGTAATATATTGAACTTTAAAACTGTCGAATTGATGAGTTTATTGATTCGGCAGTTTTTATTTTGTATATATTTGTGCAGGTATAAAGGTATTTTAACGAAATTTGTCGTAATAGATTACCATAGAAATACTGTGGGGGGGATTTTATGTCATTTTTAGGAGCGTGTGTTGTACCTCATCCGCCGCTGATTTTGCCGGAAATTGGTCATGGGGAGGAACAGGAAATCAGTGCTACAATTGAAGCCTATAATGCTACAGCAGGCTGGGTGGTGGATAAGCAGCCGGATTTAGTGGTGATTACCAGCCCCCATGCCACTATGTATGCCGACTATCTGCAAATATCCTCCGGGAGTGCTGGACGGGGGAGTTTTGCCAATTTTGGCCATCCTGAGCTGACCTTTGAGGCAAAATATGATGAAGCATTTGTGGTTGAGGTGGAAAAAATGGCCCGTGATATTGATTTACCGGCAGGGACCTTGGGGAAGCAAAATAATGAGCTGGATCACGGCACCATGATACCATTATATTTTTTACAAAAAGCAGGGTATAAGGGAAATATTGTCCGTATAGGCTTATCAGGCTTATCCAATATATATCATTATGCTCTGGGGGTGTTGCTGCGTGAAGCCGCTGATAAATTGAAGCGTCGGCTGGTGATTGTAGCTAGTGGAGATTTGTCCCACAAGCTAAAGGCGGAGGGCCCCTATGGATACGCTGAGGAAGGGCCAAGGTTTGATCAGCGTATGGCAGAATGCTTTGCCACAGGTGACTTTCTAAAGCTATTGACAACACCGGCAAAGCTTGCCAACAGGGCAGCAGAATGTGGCCTTCGTTCCTTTTGGATAATGGCGGGTGCCTTTGATTGCCTTGGTGTTGACGCAAAGCTTTTGTCCTGTGAAGGTCCGTTTGGTGTAGGCTATGGGATAGCTCAATTTACGCCAACCGGCAGAGATGAAAGTAGAAATATTTGTGAACAGGCAGCCCGGCAGCATAAGGCAGATATGAAATTGATAAGGCAGCAGGAGGATGCATATTTAAGGCTGGCCAGGCTTAGTCTGGAAAGCTACGTCCGGGAGCATAAAACGATTGATATTCCAGATGGTTTGCCGGCAGAACTGCTTAATACCCGCGCAGGGGCCTTTGTGTCAATAAAAAAGGACGGGGAGCTGCGTGGCTGCATAGGCACTATTCTGCCGGTACGGGATAATCTGGCTGCAGAAATAATTGCCAATGCCGTATCTGCCGGAACGGCTGACCCACGATTTTCAGCGGTAACAGCGGAGGAGCTGGATGAATTGGTTTATGATGTGGATGTGCTTTCGTCCCCAGAGCCTATTGATACTCCGGCTCAGCTCGATGTAAAACGGTATGGGGTAATCGTAGCCAGTGAGGACGGACTTCGGCGGGGACTTTTATTGCCAGACCTGGAAGGCGTGGATACGGTGGAGGAACAGATTTCCATTGCTCGGCGAAAAGGAAATATTTCCCCCACTGAGCCGGTGAAGCTGTTGCGTTTTGAGGTAACCCGTCATGAATGAAAATAAACAATCTCTGGAATGTGGCCTTTGCCCCCACAAATGTATTTTACAACCGGGACGAACCGGCTTTTGTGGTACACGGAGAAATTTTGACGGTGAGATAAGGTCTGTTTCCTATGGACAGGTTACCAGTCTGGCTGTTGATCCCATTGAAAAGAAGCCACTATATCATTTCCATCCAGGCACAGCCATTTTGTCAGTAGGTGGCTTTGGTTGTAACATGAAATGCTCCTTCTGTCAAAATCATGGAATATCTCAACAGGGAATTGAGGTCTCTCAGGGATATGTTTCACCGGAGGACCTGGTGAAGCTGTCCCAAAAAGCGGCAGCAGAGGCTGGCAGCATCGGCGTGGCTTTTACCTATAACGAGCCGCTGCTTAGTTATGAGTATTTGATGGATACAGCACCACTTTTGCAGGATAAAGGCCAAAAGGTGGTATTAGTTACCAACGGACAGATTATGGAGGAAAAATTTAAAAAGCTGTTACCATATATTGATGCCATGAATATTGATTTAAAGGCATTTTCCCCGGAGGGGTATCAATGGCTGGGGGGAGATTTTGCGACAACGCAGCGGACTATTGGTATGGCAGTAGAAGCAGGCATTCATGTGGAGATTACCAGTCTTATTATTCCTGAATTTAACGATGATACGGCTATGATGGAGGCGGAAGCCAGGTGGCTGTGTAACATACATCCAGGTATGCCACTTCATTTATCCCGTTATTTTCCAAGGTATAAATTAAATCGTCCGGCTACTCCCATAGAAACGCTGTATCAGCTCAGGACTGTAGCAGAGAAATATTTGAAGTATGTCTATTTGGGTAATGTGTAGGATATATGGAATATTTTCCCATAAAATATGGGAAAATTCGAACAACTGCGTTATGTCGAGTAATATTTAACTATCGACGAAACGCTGAGAGGAATATTTTCCCATAAAATATGGGAAAATTTGAACAACTGCGTTATGTCGAGTAATATTTAACCATCGACGAAACGCTGATAGGTATATTTTTCTATTGCATAGAAAAATTTGAACAACTGCGTTATGTCGAGTAATATTTAACCGTCGACGAAACGCTGAGAGGAATATTTTCCCATAAAATATGGGAAAATTTGAACAACTGCGTTATAATAATTTCATATTGCTTTTTGGAGTGATTTGATGTCGTTATTTGATGCCTTTTTCATGGGCTGGCAGCAGGATGTTAAATTGGCCATATTGCCGCCGTTGGCCTGTGCCCTGTTTAGGCTTGCGTTTATAACATATTTTGGGCCAAAGAAGCTGACCAGGTGGGGGAAGGCCAAGCTATATCATTGCTTTCGCTATGGCTTTTGGTGGGGAATGGATTTCAATGCTTATGCTTACCTCGTTCCCCTGGTGCTTGTGACCATACCAGGGGTGGTTCTGCCTTGGTATTTTGACCTGGGAAATACAATCAGGCTGGTATTGATTACTGTTTATCTCGTGGTGCTATATGTGCTTTTTTGGACAAAGATGATTTTTTATTATCATTACCACGATATAATCAACAATAACATACTTTTTGGGAAAAATGCCGATAAGGGTAATTTGGCGGATATATTTTTCAATCAAAATCACGGTGGCTGGATACTTCTTAGCTTTATCCCCTATATTGCCCTGTGCTGGTATGCTGGAGGGCTGTTGCTGGGCATTTCCGCAGTTCCCTTTATTGAGCTGGACAATGCTTATCTGCAATATTCAGCCAATACACTGATGTTTTTGTTTTCTATTGCCATGTTTTATTGGTTTAGGTTCGGTGGAACCTTTCGCCATCGTAACAAGCCGGAGTGGGATGAAGTCCCTATGATAGTAAAGGAGGATGTCTTTTTAGGAAAGGCCACTGTAGATGACCTTGTGGCCTTGGAGATAGTGTTGAAGCATCCAGCCCCGGAATTTGTCAGCAAAAATGATGAGGAAGCAATAAAAAGCATACAGAAAATTTGCCCGGAATTTTCCGGAGGTAGGGATAATCCCTTATTCCATTTTCGGCATATGGCAAAGGGGGCCAGAATAAAAAAGCCAAGGCATATTTTTTTCCTGTTGGGAGAGAGTCAGTGCCAAACCCCTTTTGACAGCATTTACGATAAGCTTCATTTGATGGATGCCAGCAAAAGATTTCAGCAGGAGCCAGGAACGGTGACTATTGCCAATTTTCAGCCGGCAGGCATGATTTCTCAGACAGCTCTTGGAAGTATTTTACTTGGCTTGTATGACTGTGACTTGGAGCTGAATGAAAAAAAGGGTATATGGAGCTGTGACATCAGCAAAATCCCAACCTCCCTGGCTGGGCAGCTAAAGCGACTGGGCTATCATACCAGCTTTTGGTATGGCGGAAGTCTCAATTGGGGCAGTCTTGTTCATTTTATACCAGCCGTGGGGTTTGATGAAGCCCATGGGGGACCGGATTTTTGCCCGCCGGGGTCACCTCAGACCTGGCTGGGGGTATATGATCATATTTTTCTGGATAGTGTGGCTGAGCATATAAAAAGCAACCCACAGGAGGAGCTGCAGTTTCATTTTATTTATACTACCTCCAATCATGGTCCATATAATTTGCCGTATCACGAATATGGCCTGGACATTGACCGGCTTATGCCAGAGATGCCGGATAGCCTACGGCGGGATAACGTTGAAGCCCGAAGGTTTATGGGAGTATGCTATGCGGACCGCTGCCTTATGGAATTTGTCAAAAGAATGAAAAACGAATATTCAGACAGCCTTTTCATTATTACAGGTGATCATTCTGCAGCAGTTTTGCCCTTTGGTAAGGGGATATTGCCAAGAAGTGAGGCAACTGTACGGGAAAATATGCTGACGGCTTTTTACATGCACCATGCTGATTTGACGTGGGATATGCTAAATAACAATGTATTAGGCGAGCATCAGAATATATTGCCGACGATTATGGAGCTGATTGCTCCCCAAGGCTTTGAGTATTATAGCTTGAAATCATCTCTGACGGAGTCCATAGACCATGTTGTTACTCCTTATAGTTGGATGAATAGGCTTGAAATCGGTTATTACAAGGATAAAATACGTCAGCAGCTCATGGAATCAGCTGAGTCAGTTGCAACAGACCACGGTGTGGAGGATTATTTGGAGGAAAAAAATTCTTTGCAGGATGTTACTGGCTGGCTGGTAAGGCACATGGAAATAGTACAGTAGCAGTTGTGCACTAAGCTCAGTCTGCGCCATTATGGCTTGATTTGCTAAGTGCACCTTGCATACATAGAGCTTGCCGTTCATTTACGCCCTAACTGGCTTAATTCACGGAGTTCTATAGTAGCAAAGAAGTAACAAAGAGGAGCGATGATTATGCTCTACAAGGGTGATATAGAATTGTCTACAAAAAAAATATCGGCCATCATCAGCTTTCTTATGCTGCTTAGTGTGGCTTTAGGAATTTTTCTCGGCAGCTGGTTTGTAAATGCTCATAATGGTTCAGTGGCATTTGCCGGCGTTGTGCTTGATACGTTATATCCATCACCAGAGGCGGTTTTAAATAAGAAGGCGGCCAACATAGTCAATAGGATGAATTATCGGGAAAAATTAGGACAGATGGTGATGATTGGCGTTCGGGGAACTGAGGTAAACAGTGTGGATGAACAAATGCTGAGCCAATATCACATAGGTAATATCATTCTGTTTGACCGTAATATAAAGTCATGGGAGCAGACCACAAAGCTGGTGGCAGATTTGCAAAAAGTAGCCAGGGAAAAAGGCGGGCAACCAGTGCCTCTTTTGGTGGCTATAGATGAAGAGGGCGGTCGGGTAGTGCGTGGAAAGGACGTAATCGAACCACCACCAGCCCAAAAGTCCATTGGTGAAACCAACAATCCGGATAATGCAGAGGAATGGGCCAGAAAAACCGGTAAAAATTTACAGGCTTTGGGCATAAATGTGAATTTTGCGCCGGTGGCTGATGTGGCCTATAATGTAAGCCGGGATTTCAGTGGTAATTATGATAAAGCGACAAGCTTTGTAAAAGCAGCGGCCAGGGGCTATAGCAGTGTACAGGAAATTTTTACCTTAAAGCATTTTCCGGGCATTGGTCGTGGGACAGTGGATTCGCATAAGGATGTCTCATCCATAGACGTATCCCTGGAGGAGCTGCGACAAACTGATTTAAAGCCATTTCAGGCAGTTATAGACGAAAATAAAAATCATAATTTTTTCGTAATGATTTCCCATTTGAAATATCCTCAGCTTGACAAGGATAATACCGCCAGCCAGTCCTACAACATCATAACAAACCTGCTGCGGCATGATATGGGGTTTAATGGTCTTGTTATTACAGATGACATGGCCATGGGAGCCGTTTCAAAATATGGCAGCTTTAATCATACTGGGGTTAATGCCGTAAAGGCCGGAGCCGATATAGTGCTGATTTGCCATGAGCATAGCCATCAGGTGGAAATCTACAATGGTCTCGTTGCGGCTTATGAGGCTGGTGAGCTGGATAAAAATAAGATAGATGCCTCGGTCCGACGGATTGTAAAAGCTAAGCTTCGCCTTAATACGCTGATACAATAATTGCTTGCTGTGCCTTTAGGCTTGTGCTTAACAGAAATTCATTGTATAATGATAAGGCTTTAGAGTTTTTAAATGAGGGATCAAATTGTCTAACAAAATATTTGACATTATAAAATCGGATTTGACTGCTTTGGAGGGTGCACTACAGGATGCAGTAAAATCTCCTGTGGAAACCATCACCGAAATTGGCAATCATCTGATAGAGGCTGGTGGCAAGCGGCTTCGTCCAGCGATGTTTTTTTTGGCAGCTCATTGTGATGATGGTTACAAGAGAGAGCGGGTTATGCCCTTAGGGGTTGCTCTGGAGCTTATTCACATGGCATCGTTGGTTCATGATGATGTGCTGGATAGTGCAGAAACCCGGCGTGGGGTTGAGACGGCTAATGCCAAGTGGGGAAATCAGCTGGCCATATTGGCGGGAGACTACCTTTTTGCCAAGGCTTTTGCTTTGGTGGCGGAGCAGAATTATGGCAGTCGGGTGGAGCTTCAGTTGTCAAACCTTCTTACGGATTTAAGCGCTGGAGAGTTAATACAGAACAAAGAAATATATAAGGCATCCTGTGATACCGAGGAATACTTCAGACGTATTGCCATGAAAACAGCTAATTTCCTCGCCATAAGCTGTCAGCTTGGAGGAGACCTGGCGAAGCGCTCAGAGGAGGAAATACAGGCCCTTTATAATTATGGTTATTGTGTAGGTATGGCCTTTCAGCTAACAGATGATTTGCTTGATATTACCGGAGATACGAAAACCATTGGCAAACCAGCAGGAAATGATATTTTACAGGGGATTATAACCCTGCCAACCATACGGGCATTGGAGGTCAGTCCTGATAAGGACGAGCTGGTGTCAATTGTAACGGACCCTGATATGACCAATGCGATGCTTGACCGCGCCTTGGAGCTGGTAAGAGCTACTGATGGGGTGGATTTTACCAAAGCTAAGGTAGATGATTATTTGAGTAGAGCCAAGGCTAATCTGCCAGACAGTATTCCACAGGAAATAAGAGAAACATATTATATGGCAGCGGATTTTATAAGTGGACGTGAATTTTAATTACAGAGATATGTGGAGGTAGCATATGTTTGGAATAGGTGTTCCAGAGTTGCTTATAATTCTGGTTATTGGGCTGATTGTTTTTGGCCCTGGCAAGCTGCCAGAGATTGGCCGGGGCTTGGGTAAAACCATACGGGAATTCAGAAAGGTATCAAGTGGTATTATGGAGGATGAACCTACAGCAGCTACATCAAGGCAGGATGTTACCAACAAGGCGCCTGAAAGCATGGAAGATAAGTCCTCAATCACTGTAGATAGCGTGGAAGTAACTGAAAGATTGCCTGATGGTAAGAAAAAAGAATAGGTATTTGTCGGAGACTGTTCGTTTTGAATATTTTCATAGGGCAGTCTTTTTTTCTATTTTTTTTGTTGGGGACAATTAAGGTGAAAACTGTGGTTTAGCAAATTTTATGAAAATATTGTATATTTTATGGAGAAATAATATATAGCGTTGCTAAATACGAGAATAATAAGAGCATAAAACGTTAATGATATATTAATATTTTATGCATAGAAATGATAAGAATTGATTGATTTATGCTGAAATATTTTAGCTTTAATTTGATAAATATTCCCCCTTCTCTACAGGTGAAGATAAAACTTTAGCATGTGGTGAGCATATGTCATACTGCGACTGTGTACCAGAGGAAAACTGATTGGGAATACTTCCTATACATAAGAGCCATGTAAAGCAAGATAACAGTTGAAGCTGAGCAGCTGTCTTTTACCTCCAATCTGCAACGTGGAGCAAGATCTTTAGGACGACATAAAGCTAGCGTTTGCGGCAAAATGCTCATTGAAAGATGTTTCTTTGAAAGATGAACAATGGCGTAATGGTTATAAAATTTTAAAAAAGGATAGGCTTTTAGCTAGAGGGTGTCCACATTGTAGCTTTGATGGGACAGCCTCTTTTTTCTGCTTATTTTTGGGGCTTTGTGGAAGAAGTTAATGACATTATTTTTATATCTTAGTGCTACTATTTATTACATATTGGAAAAAGTGTGCTATAATATTGCTAAATATAATAAATATATAAGCAAAAATGGTATTAAATAATTGCGTAATGTGAGATGAAAACAATATTAATTACCTATTTCTTGCTATATTGTGTTTATTATAATTATGAGAGAGGGGTTATAAAGATGACACTAATGGACAAAAAGTTTGATCGCAGAAGCTTTTTAAAGGCTTCTGCCGGTGCTGCCGCTGCTGTAGCAGTTGCATCTGTTCTGCCTAAGATGGTTCAGGCTGCTCCGAAAAACATTCCAGTTGCGAAGCTGAAATTTTCCGAGGTACAGAAACTGACACCAACTGAGATGGCTAGACGTTCAGGTTTGCGTGAGGCTGGTTATACCTATCTGATGGGAAAGGCGCAAAAGGTATCTGACAGTAAGGTACGTGCTATCGCACTGGAGGGGTTAAGAAACCCGATGCCTATTATCTTGGAGAAATATCCAGATAAGGCCAGCAAGGAAGCATGCCGTCAGAAGCTTTTGGCAGCAGGCTATATAAAGCCAGAGAATACTATCGACGAGATATTTCCACCTCTTTTGACAAAGGATCTGCGGTTTTGGGATGCAGCTGGTGGCGGTTGGGGTGGCCATCATGCTTATCCATGCGGTCTGATTACTCATGTCGCTTCCGATATGCAAATCGCATTAGGTGTGTTCTCTATTTATGAGGACACCTACGGTTATTCCTTGGACGAAGAATTGCTGACAAATGCAATTTTATTGCATGATAATCTGAAGCCGTGGGTTCTTCAATGGAACCAAGATAACCGTTGCTTACCTGAAATAAATATTGCAGGAACAGGCTGTCATCATGTACAGGAAATTGCTGATGTTATGTATCGCAATCTTGATCCAGATTTGGTTATCACTTTGGCAGATTCTCATGAACATCCGGGCTGGAAGTCACAGGAGGATCAAGTAGTAGGTTGGATAAAGGCTGCTGCCATCATTGCCGGAAAAGACCCTATCAAGGAAGGCTACCTTGATAAGAGTGGAGAAACCTTGCCATTGCCACGCCGTCCAGAGGGCTTCCTGGTACATTTAGGTGACCATGACTTTGTACTGACTTCGCCTGTATCAAAGTGGGTTCATGCTGAATTACAGAAGATTGCTGCAAAGGATTATGGTCTCAGTGAAGCAGAGTTAAAGGGAAAGAAGTACAACAATCTCCGTAATTATGTTTATTCTCAGGCATCTGATATGCACCTTTATCAGATTTGGGTAAATGAAGGTCCTAAGGCACTTCGTGAAGCCATTTTGAATGTTGTTACTCCAGACTGAATACATATGAAGGAAAATTTATCTTAAAAATTTGCTGCGTTTTTGAATTAAAGAGCAATATGCAGAATATTCGACTATATTAGGAGAATTGATTGGAAATGAAAATGAAAAACAAGTTAAAAAAGGAAATATTAGCTGCATTAACAGCTGCACTATTTGTAGGTACCACTGGTACGACATTTGCTGCTACAACTCCTTTGAGTGATGTGCCGGCTGATCATTGGGCATATGAGGCAGTATCAGAGCTGGTTTCCGAGGGAGTTTTAGAGGGGTATCCTGATAATACTTTTCGTGGTGGGCAGACAATGAGCCGTTATGAAATGGCAGAGATTGTTTATAGGGCCATGGGTAATGGTAATCTTAGCCCTACAGGCAAAAAGAATTTGGGCCGCCTGATTACGGAATTTCAGGATGAGTTAAATCGCATGGGTTTGCAGGTAAATATTGTTGTTAGCCGTTTAGATGATTTGGATTCAAAACTGGCTAAATTAGACAAAAAAGTCGATGATCAAGAGATTCGTATAGGCAATGTTAAATTGAACGGTCAGATTCGCTATGATTATATCCGCAAGAATTCCCATTCTGGTAATGATGGCAGTGGTAACAGCCGTAGCCAGCGGGCACAAAGACTTATGCTTCGATTGACTCCTTCCATGAAACTCAACGAGCAATGGACAGGTCATGCCCGTATGGATTTCTCCTTGTCAACCAATTCTGGTATGAACAGCTCTGTCGGTGAAAAATCCGGTGCTTATGGTGAAAACTATCATGTATTGGATCAGGTATACGCTGAAGGTAAGTATGGAAAGACCAGCATCAAGTTAGGTCGTTTTGGTACATATGATCAATCATCCCATGGTATGATTCTTGATGATAATGTGACTGGTATTGAAATAACTGCACCGATAGCACCGAAGTTCAGTGTTCAGGCTACAGCAGGTCGTTACAGCTATGATCCAAACCGTACTACTAACGGTGATGGTGTTTTCGTCATTTCTGATAAGGCTGGCGGACAGGGAAGTGTATATTCCAATAACACTACCAATTACGCTGCGTTAGATTTGATGTATAAGGACAGGAAGTTTGGTATGGGTCTTGGTATCAAGAACTTCCAAGGTTATGATAACTTCAATCAGATGGAGCAGGGCGACCGTGGCTTGGATGAATGGGGCTATACCGAAAGTGATGGAACGACTCATCGTTTCTCCGGTGATACTATGCGGGTATGGTCAGTCGGTATGGATTATAGCTTTGATAAGCGTTGGCAGCTTGTTGGTGACTATGGTCGTCTTATCAAGGGCGGTGACAATATGGATTCTGCTCACAAGACTGCATATAGTATCCAGCTCAACTACAATAAGGTAGACACGAAGAAGCCAGGCTCTTATAAGCTGTTTGTGGCATATCGTCAGCTGTCCCATGCTGCTACAATGGTTCCAACCTATCAGAACAGCCTCTACAGTTGGCAGAAGGGTTGGGATATAGGAATTCAGCTGGCACCAATGAAGAACACCAGAGCATCACTTTGCTATTTCCGTGGCACGAACTATGGAAATGGTTCAAATCAGTCCAGACTGTTTAGTCGAATTGAACTGTTATTCTAAGCAAAGTGTAAAGCTGTATTGTTTTGAAATTTGATGAAAAATACCATCGATTATCACTGAAATAGTGGTCGATGGTATTTTGCTATATGAACTAATTCTATTTTAATGGGTTATGCACTCATTACTTTAGGAGTGGAGGAAAATAAGTTTCATTTTCTCAGTAGCTATATTGAGATTTATATTCCAACTGCGTTATAATAATGAATGATTTATCCTATGCTGACGTGTTCTAAGTCGTCAATATTCATGGACAATAAGTTTATTCCTGTAGTGTCTCCATTGAAGAAAGCTGTAATGAGCATAGGAGAATATTCAAAAACTGTTAGTCTTTAATGAAAAGAAAATTTGGAGGGGTTAGCATGTTTGGTTTAGGTGTTCCAGAGCTTATTTTAATATTGATTATCGGGTTGGTTATTTTTGGGCCTGGCAAGCTGCCGGATATTGGCAAGGCCTTTGGCAAGAGCATCAGGGAGTTTAAGTCGGCGGAAAAGGGCATAGAGGACAAAAATACCATTGAAGCAAAAGCAGAAATAAAAGAAAAAACCAAGGACGAAGGCTGATTATGCAGGATGAAGATTTGGAAAATTACAAGGGCATGACGGCGGAAGAAATTTTAGAGGCCCAGACACCGGCTGAAAAATCAGCTGATATAATAGATGATGAAATCACCTCTTCAACAGTTATTGATACTGCTTCTGAGGATGATGATGTTGCCCCTGAGCCAACAGGAGAGGAAGAACCTCAGGAATCCAGCGACGAAAATTCAGATGACAGCATGTCGGTAATTGAGCATCTTACTGAGCTCAGAAGCCGACTTATCCGTAGTATTATTGCCGTTATAGCTTGTAGCTGTATTACCTATTTTTTTGATGAGCAAATCATGGGATTTCTCATGGCGCCTGCCGGAAAGCTTTATTTTATGCAGCCGGGAGAGGCCTTTTTTTCCTATGCCAAGGTAGTGCTGTTTTCCGGCTTTCTCTTGGCAACGCCGGTGGTGTTTTATCAGCTTTGGCGGTTTTTTGTGCCGGCCTTTACCCGACGCGAACGCATGATACTGGGGATATTAGTGCCTAGCTCTGTATTGCTGTTTTATGCCGGCTTGGCCTTTTCCTTTTTCTTTATTGTTCCCTTTGGCATAAAATTCTTTATGGGCATGGGCTCAGAGGATTTGACACCACTATTTTCGGTGGAAAAATACCTGGATTTTATTATTACCTTTTTGCTGCCCTTTGGCTTAGCCTTCGAGCTGCCAATTATCATTATAATAATGGCACAGCTTGGGTTGGTGACATCGATTCGGATGAAAAAATACTTCCGGTATGTTTTTTTCGTGTCCTTTATAATCGGTGCCCTGCTTACACCACCGGATATTATTTCTCAGGTTACTCTGGCATTGCCTTTGACGGCGTTATATGCACTAAGCTACTTTGTTGTTAGATTTATTTTACGAAAATAGGAGGGTAAAATGGCCTTTAAAGATTTGCGGGAATTTATAGATGAGCTGGAAGGCCGGGGCCTTTTAAAACGCATCAAGGCTGAGGTGGATTGCGAACTGGAAATCACCGAGATAACGGATCGGGTATCAAAAATGGAGGGCGCTAAGAATGTAGCCCTGCTGTTTGAAAATGTAAAGGGGTATGATATTCCGGTTTTGATGAATGCCTTTGGCAGCATGGAGCGTATGGCCATAGCCTTCGGGGTGGAAAAGCTGGATGACATAGGGGATGAGCTGAGGGAAATCCTTCGGCTTCCTTATATTTCACTGGCTCATAAAACAGACTTGATTTCTATTATTCCTACTGCAAAAAAAGCCATAAATTTTCCTAAATATGTGAAGAAAGCGCCCTGTCAGGAGGTTGTCATCACTGATAATCCGTCTCTGGATAAATTTCCTATTTTAAAATGCTGGCCCCAGGATGGTGGACGGTTTATAACCCTGCCGTTGGTGTTCACCCGTAACCCCAATACCGGCAAACGGAATGTAGGCATGTATCGCCTGCAAAAATACGATGGACAGACTACAGGAATGCATTGGCATATTCACAAAAATGGTGCTGATAATTATCGGGATACAAAGGCCAATGGTGCCCAGCGGATGGAGGTGGCAGTGGCCATTGGTACTGATCCGGTGGTGACCTATGCGGCTACAGCACCACTTCCAAGGGATATAGATGAAATGGTTTTTGCCGGCTTCCTGCGCCATAAGTCGGTAGAAATGGTAAAATGCAAAACTGTTGATGTGGAAGTGCCGGCCAATGCCGAGATTATCCTTGAGGGCTACGTTGATGTGGATGAGCAGCGTTGGGAGGGCCCGTTTGGGGACCACACCGGCTATTATTCCCTGGCGGATTATTATCCGGTCTTTCATATTACCTGTATTACCCATCGGAAAAACCCGATTTATCCGGCTACTATCGTTGGTAAACCACCTATGGAGGATTGCTATCTGGCCAAGGCTACGGAGCGGATATTCCTGCCATTGCTGCAGCAGATGATACCGGAAATTGTTGATATAAACATGCCACTGGAGGGGGTTTTTCACGACTGTATTTTTGTGTCAATAAAAAAGACCTACCCAATGCAGGCCAAGAAGGTAATGAATGCTCTGTGGGGTATGGGCCAGATGATGTTCATCAAGATGATTATTGTGGTGGATGCCCATGTGGATGTACAGAATTCCAAGGAAGTATGGTGGAGGGTGTTCAACAATATTGATGCCAAACGGGATTTGGTTATGGTGGAGGGCCCTCTTGATGTCCTTGACCATTCATCGCCTATGGCAAAATGGGGAACCAAGCTGGGTATCGATGCTACCAAATCCTGGCCGGAGGAGGGTCATACCCGGGAGTGGCCGGATGAGATTGTAATGACTCAGGATATAAAGGACATGGTGGATGCAAAGTGGAAGGAGCTTGGCCTTGACTGACAGTATTATGCATAGTGTTTGGCAGAAGATAGATGCCCATTTAAACAATGTAGCATTTTATCAGACGGTGTTCTCCCTTCCCTTTGCTTATATGGCTGCCTTTTTGGCTGCTGATGGACGACCGGATATTATGGTGATGGTTTGGATTACCCTGACCATTGTAGCAGCCCGTAGCGCAGCTCTGGCGTTGGATAATCTGATTGATTTAAAGTATGATGTGGATCAGCCACGGTTTAAGGGGCGGCCAATGGTGGCCGGGCAGCTGAATAAACGGGATATATACCTGTTGGTGGCTATTTGCTTTGCTGTGCTGATTTTCGCTGTATTACAATTAAATCCTATCTGTATAAAGCTGTTACCTATTGCAGCACTTCCCTTTATTATTTATCCGTATATGAAGCGGGTTACCTGCTTTTGCCACTATATCTGCGGTGTAGCAGTGGCCATGGCACCGGCTGGGGGCTGGGTGGCTGTTAGTGGCGAAATCTCCTGGCCTATGATAGTTCTCTGTCTGGCGGTGGCTTTGTGGATAGGGGGCTTTGACGTGGTCTATGGGGCTCAGGATGAACAGTTTGATAAGGAGCATGGTCTTCATTCTATGGCTACGGCCTTAGGGGCAAAAAGGGCTCTTTGGCTGGCTATGTTGACCCATGTTGCAGCGCTGGGGATTTTTGTCTATCTAGGACTATTGCTGCATCTGGGGGTTTTATATTATGTTGGTGTGTTGGTAGCGGCTGCAGTGCTTTATTATCAGCATCGGATTATTCATCTAAAGGGCTTTGGGGTGTTTACCAAAGAATATTATATGAGGAACGGAATCGTGTCTGTGGCAATGTTTTTCTTTACCTTGGCCAGTGTTTTTTTGAAGTAATAAAGCCTTCCCCTTTGGGGAAGGTGCCGAGCTTGCGAGGCGGATGAGGTGTTACAGCCTTGGTTCTCTCAGTTAGACTACTGGCTGAGGGGGGAACCAATGCGGAATTAAAGTTGGAGGTAAGTTATGACGGCAAGATTATTGGAGGGCAAATACTATGCAGCTAAAATTCGTGAGGAGGCAGGCCACAGGGCTGCTCAGTTAAAAGAAAAATACGGAATCACTCCAGGCTTGGCAGTTATTATTGTAGGGGAAAATCCAGCCTCTCAGGTATATGTACGGAACAAGCATAAGGCCTGCACTGAGCTTGGCTTTTATTCCGAGGGAGTGGAAATGCCTGAAACCACTACCCGCGAGGAGCTTCTTGCTGAAATCAACCGTCTTAACAATGACCCTAAAATTCATGGTATTTTGGTTCAGCTGCCACTGCCGAAGGCTTTGCAGCCTTACGAGTCTGAGGTGCTGGAGGCCATAAATCCATTGAAGGATGTTGATGGCTTCCATCCAGTAAATGTAGGCCGTCTGGTAACTGGTCAGAAGTCACTGGTGCCATGCACGCCCCATGGCTGTATCCGAATGCTGGAGCTGGCTGAAATTCCCATGGAGGGCGCCAGGGCGGTAGTCATTGGTCGCAGTAATATTGTAGGTAAGCCAATGCTTCATCTCCTGCTTAGTCATAACGCTACTGTTACGGTTTGTCATTCCAGAACCAAAAATCTGGCCGAAGTGGTCAAGGAGGCTGATATAGTGGTGGCGGCTGTAGGAAAACCGAAGTTTGTCACAGCTGATATGATAAAGCCGGGGGCTACGGTAATTGATGTGGGGATAAACCGCATTGCACCAAAGAAGTTGGTGGGGGATGTGGATTTTGACGCAGTTAAGGAAGTAGCCGGTGCCATCACCCCTGTTCCGGGCGGCGTGGGTCTGCTCACCATCGCTATGCTGATGCAGAATACTGTTGACGCAGCAGAAATGCAGCTCTAGATTCATTTATTCTACCAGCTTGCTTTCTCCCAGTTTGTCTAACAGCAGATTGGTTTCAATTACGGTCAATTTATTTTCCAGTGCATACAAAATCACACTGTCCCAGCTGTTACGGGCGTATAGCTTCTCTGCTTTTGCATAATATAAAAAGTGCTGGGCTTCGTCGGTGGTCAGCTGCATGGCAAGGGCCAGGGCAAGCACTTTGTTGCGGGAGGCTTTTTTACGACCGGCAAAAATGTGATAAGCATAGATTTTGTCTAAATTTGATTTTTCAATTACCAGGGCTTTGTTAAGCCCCTTTTCTTTTATCAGCTTTTCCAGGTGTTCAGCCAAGGTATCATTGCTTAATTCAGAATTATTTGTAGTCAGATAATCCTCTATTCGTTTGGACTCCTTGAGCTCGTGCTCCAGCTTTTCAGTATCTTTGTTGGTCATGGGAACAACACCTCCAGTTTTGCATACCCCTTCCGCCTCACTTTATACAATGCAGTTTGGCACCTTCCCCCAGGAAGGCAGGGGGAAATGGGCACCCGGTGCATACTATACCTTGTCCCCATTGGGTGGAATAAAGGGGGAGAATTCAGCATTATGCATTACGAATTCCGCATTAACTATATTACACCTTCCCATAGAAAGCAAGGTGAAATCCGTGGACAAGCAAGTTGATATGACTTCAGCCCATCTGGCTGAGGAATATATACAAAACAAATATGAAAAGGTGCGCCTGCTCCACCAGACAGAGAAAGCAGAGGTATGGCTGGCCACTGACACTACAGGCAGCTTTGTGGTCATAAAGTATATTAAGCTGGCCAATCTGCCTTATTCGTCACTAAAAGCAATGGGAAAATCCCTTTGGCCGGAGGTTATTTACTGTGCAGAGGATGAAGCCTCTACCATTGTGGTGGAGGAATTTATTAATGGTAAATCCTTTGAAGAATTGCTGGAAAGCAAAAGGTATTTGACGGAAACAAGGGCAAGGGAGCTGTTGTTACAGTTTTGTGATGGGCTTATTATGCTCCACAGGAAAGGAATTATTCATCGTGACATAAAAACATCGAATATTATTTTGCAATATGTTGGCTGACATGATTTTTTCAGGCTGATAGATTATGAAGCTGCCCGAATTGTAAAGGAAGAACAAAAGGA
>JAFVER010000097.1 GCA_017475925.1 Anaerovibrio sp.
ATTAACACTTTCTTATCTTATGAATATAAAGGACAAGAAGAAAACAGAAGCCGGAAGGCAAATAGAAAAGGAGATGTTTAAAATGTTAGCAGCAAAGAAAATGAACGAGATGGAACTAACTAAGGTTGCCGGTGCAAGACTTGACACTATCAACTACATTCTGCGTCATCAAAACGACAAAGCACAGGCAAGAGTAGATTTACCTGGTGATCCATGGTTCCCACACCCAGGGCCACACCAATTCCCAAAGCCAGGTCCATGTTTTCCAAAGGGCCCTGTACAGTAAAATGAGACTTATTCAGTGGGAGCTTTAAACTACCACTGAATATTAGTCGAATAAATCCTAAGCCTAAGGACGCTAAGGCTTAGGGTAAGCAGGTAATTTACCTGACAACTGATAATACAATAAGGATATTGCTACAAAATGTTACTACAGAACAACCTCAAAGAGCCTGAACAGTAAGCGCGGATACGTACTGAACAGGCTCTTTTTATTGGGCTTTATGTATTTAAAAATTATTTTACCTTCCTTGCGTTGTTGACCTTACACTAACGGGCGCTAAGACTCCCATAAGCTCAGGATTTATTCGACTAGTGTCACCATAACTGTGGTTTGTCGCCTGGCAATAGACAGTAAATCGCCGCGAATATGGGGACGAACTCATTTTATCAACACGCCCTATATTATTATTCCTTTGCCCGAATGTAAAAATCCTCCGAAAATGGTCCATAATAGCTGTTGGTGTACTCACTGTATTTCTTCATATCACCATAGAATCTTAAGCCATAGGCCAAATAAAAGGCCATTTCACCAGCCGGCATCCTTACACCAGTTTCTGCCCAGCTTCCCCAAGGGTCAATATACGACCATTTACCATTATTATCCTGATACATGCGCTTTGCATTCCAATCATAATAAAAGCGGTATGTACCAACATTCCTGATTTTTCCTTGACCACCATCATAAAAATCCTGCTCATTTCCGATAGCGCTATCGGCACTGACAACTTTAATCTCAATAATGTACTCTGGTGGCGCGTATTTTTGAACATTCAATGAGGAACGGTCTACATACCAGGCTACTCCCATATGCCCATCAACAAGAATTAAATTTTTATCACCGTTTAAATGCGGCGGATAATTTGCTGATACAAGTCCAGCAACCGAAAGCAGCAACACAGCTACTAGTATTGAAAATATTTTTTTCATTAGCTTACCACCTCCGTATCCCATATCTATTTGTATTCCTCAGCCAATTTTTTAAAGGCTGGAATTGAACGTCTTATTGTGTCTTCACTGGTACAATAGGCTGCCCTGAAATAGCCCGAGCAACCAAAATCAGTGCCTGGCACTAATAGCAGGTTATATTTTTTTGCCCGCTCACAAAAGGCATAATCATCAGCTTCCAATGCTTTAGGGAACAAATAAAAGGCTCCCTGGGGCTTCAGGCACTCAAAGCCAGCTTCAACAAGGCCATTGTACAGGAGATTGCCGTTTTTCTCATAGGCCGCAACATTAGCCGGCTCATCTACACACCTGGCCACCACCCGCTGAAACAGGGAGGAGGCATTTACATGTGTCAATATTCTGGCGGCCCCTGCAATAGCTCCATAGACCCGCCCAAAATCAGCTATTTCATTTGGCACAGCTATATAGCCTATACGTTCTCCCGGCAATGACAAGGATTTACTCCAGGAATAGCATACAAGAGTGTTACTGTAAATTTTTGGAATATATGTCACCTCTATGCCACCATATACCAACTCCCGATACGGTTCATCGGAAATAATAAAAATCGGATGTCCATACTCTTTTGATTTTTCAGTAAGGATTTTGGCCAAATGCGTAACGGTTTCCTCCGAATACACTACTCCACTGGGGTTATTGGGAGAATTCACTATAACGGCCCTTGTATCCGGCGATACCATTGCCTCAAATTCATCAAATTTAATCTGGAAATTTTCCCGATTGGCACTTACCACCCTCAGGCTGGCCCCAACCGACTCTACAAAGCATTTATACTCAGGAAAATAAGGCGCAAAAGCAATAAACTCATTATTACCATTATCCAGAGTAAGGGCCTTAAAGCAGATTGTAAGAGCTGCCGCAGCTCCAGAGGTCATAAAAAGATTTTTTCCTGAATAATTGATACCAAACCGACCATTGAGATTGGCAGCAATCGCTTCCCGAGCAGTAATATCACCCGGAGCCACAGTATATCCATGAATAGCACAGGCATCCATTTCCCGTAAAATATCGATTACTGTCTGATTGACCTTGGCTGGTGGTGGTACATTAGGATTACCAATGGAAAAGTCATAAACGTTTTCCTCCCCCACTTCAGCCGCCCGTTGTCGACCAAATTCAAATATCGTCCTGATGGTTGACTTTTTTGTGCCTAATGCATACATCTTTTCTGAAACCATACACTTACCCCTCTTAAATGACTGACATATTACTCTTCCATAAAATATTTCATACTGGTTTTTTTCCATTCCTTTTCAGTAAACTGCAGCTGATAATTCTTGATACCAGTTTCCTCAGATAATTGCCTTGCCAGCTCAATGCAGTCTTTTTCAGTCCGACCATGAAGCATAGTATAAAAATTGTAAGGCCAGTCCGGCGTTGTATTGCGATCATAGCAATGGGTAACTTCTGGATGGGCACACATCTTTTCTGCCACCTCGTCCATGTGCTCCGGTGCTACTATCCAAACCCCTAACGCATTGGCCCGATAGCCCACGTCAAAATGGCGGAGTACCGCCCCCATTTTACGCAAAACCCCGGTCTCCTTCATAGAATTCAATCGCCTCAGCAATGTCTCCTCATCAATCCCTATTTCCTCGGCAATTTGCTTATAGGGCTGGGAAACAATGGGAAAATCCCCCTGCAAAGCCCTTATTATTCGCTTGTCCATATCATCTATAGCGCCTTGGACCTTCATACTATCCTCACTTTAGGTTGAACCTGACATCTATTTTATACTTCTTTTGGGAATACAAATCCATCATGGAAAGAACCCCCCGCTGAGATTGAATTTCTCCCAATATTTTTTTCCGACGGTCTGTATTATTGGTAATAAGGGTAAACCACAGTCCATAATCCCCCCGTCGTTGATAATTATGGGTAATCTCCGGGTATTCATTTATTTTTTCTGCTACCTCAGCTAAATATTCCGGCACAACCCTTACAGCTACCAGAGTCCCGCTATACCCCAGCTGGTCCGAATTGAAAAAGGCACCTATCTTACGAATATAGCCTGCTGCCTTCAATTCCCTCAATCGGGTCAGCACAACCTCCTCCGCAACTCCCAGCTGACTGGCCATAGCTTCATAGGGCTTAGCTGTAAACTGTATTCCACCCTGCAAAAGATTAAGCAGATCCTTATCAAAGGCTGTAAGCTCCATAAACCACCTCATCCGCCAACTTACACATTACGCTCACCCCCTCCGCCCTTCGGGCACCTCCCCAGGGGGCGGCAAGTCTTTCTCCATACCCAGGGAAAATTGCAGGAGGTAATTACACACTACTAAAATTTCAACATAGATTAATTACAGAAAGCCAAGTGTATTGCCTATAAGCGGACATTAGCGTAGGGTCAAAATATCATCGTGTCAGTGCACCAGGCTTTCCCCAATTACCTGCAGCAGCTCCTCCCGGCCGGTGTTCTTCACCGAGGAGTATGGCAGAACATCAAGCTCCGGCACCCCCAAGGCATTTTTTATTTGGGCAATGCTTTTGGCAACGCCATTACGGCTCACCTTGTCAGCCTTGGTAGCCACCACCAGCACCGGCAAATTGTGCTCCACCAGCCATCTGAACATTTCAATATCCGAAGCCATAGGCTCATGACGAATATCAATCAGCTGGCAAACAAACTGCAAGGTTTCCGATGAAAGCAGATATTCATTGATAAACTGACTCCAGATTTTTCGCCGCTTAGCACCAGTCTTGGCATAGCCATAGCCAGGTAAATCCACCAGGTAAAAATCCTTTCTTTCCGGATT
Source organism: Anaerovibrio sp. (assembly GCA_017475925.1). Lineage (GTDB taxonomy): Bacteria > Bacillota > Negativicutes > Selenomonadales > Selenomonadaceae > Anaerovibrio. The sequence goes on from JAFVER010000097.1 coordinate 4,008, forward strand.
ATCACCCAGCTTTGCTCCTATTTCATAAAAATTTATGGTTTGGGTTTTGCCGGGCTGACTGGACACCCTGGCCAGCTGATGAACCCTGGTAAGGGAATTTATCAGGGAGGATTTACCTACATTGGAGCGACCAATAAAGACGAATTCCTTTCGCTGCACCTCTGGGTACTGCTCCTTTTTTACAGCCGATGTAAGATATTTTCCCTGAGTAATAACGACCTTTTCTTCCATGACAACCTCATTTCAGCAAAGCCGTATCCAATACCTTGTCAATGTGGTCAACAGGAATAAACTCCAGCTTTTCTCTGACACACTCCGGTATTTCTTCAATATCCCGCCGATTTTCCTCTGGCAGAATAATGGTATGGATTCCTTCACGGTAAGCCGCCAACACCTTTTCCTTTAACCCACCGATTGGCAGGACCCGGCCACGGATGGTTATTTCACCGGTCATGGCCACATCACTCCGCACCTTTCGTCCTGTAAGGGCCGAAACCATGGCAGTAGCCATAGTAATCCCCGCTGAAGGACCATCCTTTGGTACAGCCCCCTCCGGGAAATGAATATGTATATCATTTTCCTCATGGAATTTTGGTGACAGCTTTAATTTTTTCTGTCGGCTGCGAATATACGACAGAGCCGCCTGGGCAGATTCCTTCATTACATCTCCCAGCTTACCAGTCAAAATCAGATTTCCCTTTCCAGGGAAAACATTTACCTCTGTAGGCAGAATATCGCCCCCCACCTGAGTCCAGGCCATTCCTATGCACAGCCCTACCTCCGGTCTGCGTTTTTCCTTCGGATGCGGATATTTTATCTTGCCTAGAATGTCCACCAAATTTTTGGTAGTAACATTGACAGAGTCTTCGCCACCTTCAACAATCCTTTTGGCCACCTTACGACATAGCTGGCCAATAACCCGTTCCAGCTCGCGTACCCCGGCTTCACGGGTATAGTCAGTAATAAGCCGCTGAATAACGCCGGCGCCAATACGGATATTCTTCGTGGATAAGCCATTGGCCTCCCGTTGTCTTGGTACCAGGTAGCGCTTGGCAATTTCCAGCTTTTCCTGTTCAGTGTAGCTGCTCAGGGAAATAATCTCCATCCTGTCACGAAGTGGAGTAGGAATATTGCCCAGGTTGTTTGCCGTTACAATCCACAAAACCTGGGACAAATCAAATGGAAGCTCTACATAATGATCGCTAAAGGTATTATTTTGCGCTGGATCAAGCACCTCCAGCAATGCTGAGGTAGGGTCTCCCTTATAATCAGCGGCCATTTTATCTACCTCATCCAGCAGGAATACCGGATTTTTAGTACCAGTTTTCCTAAGAGCAGCCAAAATACGTCCCGGCATGGCTCCCACATAGGTACGGCGATGCCCACGGATTTCAGCCTCATCCCTTACTCCACCCAAGGATGCCCGGACAAATTTTCTTCCCAAGGCCCTTGCCACAGAGCTGGCCAGGGAGGTTTTTCCTACCCCTGGTGGTCCTACCAGACACATAATTGGGGCATTCTGTCCAGAGGTAAGATGACGAACCGCCAAATATTCCAAAATACGGTCCTTCACCTTTTCCAGTCCATAATGGTCATGGTTAAGCACTTCAGCTGCCGCCTTTATATCATCCTTATCCTCCGTTACAGTATACCAAGGCATATCCAGCAGAGTTTCAATATAGGTAGTTATTACTCCAGCCTCCTGGGACATATTTCCGGCCCGCTCCAAGCGAGTTATTTCCTTGTTAATAGTCTTTACAACATCCTCGGGATATTTGTCATTACGCATACGCTTGCGATATTCTTCAATATCCCCCTGGATTCCGTCCTTGTCCCCCAATTCACTATGAATGGCCTTTACCTTTTCCCGAAGGTAATATTCCTTCTGTACCTTTTCAATCTGCTTCCTTACTCTGCCACTAACCTTTTTTTCAATATCAAGAATCTCCCGTTCCCGCTTCAAAAAGCCATAAAGCCGCTCCAAACGAGTCTTAACATCAATACACTCCAAAAGCTCCTGCCGTTCCTCCAGCTTCAGGTTGAGATGGCCGGCAATCATATCGGCCAATCGTCCGGCATCCGAAATAATCGACACCGATACAATAGCGTCAGCGGGAATTTTACGGCTGGTTTTCACCCATTGCTCAAATTCATGAACAACAACCCGCACCAAGGCTTCCATTTCAAGGCTGTTATCGGTTTCATCCTGATACTCATGGACATCCACATCAATGTATTCACCACTGTCATAGCAGTTAATAATCTGCGCCCGATACATGCCTTCCACCAGCACCCGTACAGTGCCCCCTGGCATTTTTACCAGATGCTTTATCTCCGCCACTGTACCTACAGAATACAAATCCTCAAACCGCGGTTTTTCAATATCCGCATCCTTTTGTGCTGTGAGCATTATAATCTTGTCCTCCAGCATGGCCTGCTCCAAAGCCGCCACTGACTGCTCACGACCTGCATCCAAATGCACCATCATATATGGATAAACCATCATGCCTCTAAGGGGCAACAGTGGTAATTTCCTTAATTCATTCTTCATACAAAATCCCCCTGATGAATAAGTCTCATTATAACGCCATTGTTTAAATTTTTCTTCCTTTATAAAGAAAAATCTTTCAATTAGCAGTTTACCATAGGCACCAGCTTCGCATAGCCCTAAAGGACTAGCTTCGCGTCGCAACCTGGTGAGAGAAATGCTCGCCACCTGTTGTAATCTGTTTTCCCCATCTATAGAAAGGAAACAGCTTAAATCTCGTTATATCAGAAAACTTAAAATAATAGGCGCTGCTCAAGGCAACGCCCATAATAGCACGCCCTTTAGGCGGAAGCTTCAGTTGTGTGACCCTTCATTCGGCCATTTTCGTATCCCAGTATCGGATCCATATTCTCTTCTACCACAGCCTTGGTTACCCGACAGCTGGTAACCTCATCCTGGGAAGGAACCTCATACATGACATTCTTCAAAACGGACTCCATTATTGACCGAAGTCCACGGGCACCAGTTTTTCTTTTTATCGCCTCCCTGGCAATAGCCCGCAATGCCTCTTCATCAAATGTCAGCTTAACATCATCAAGCTCAAGTAGATACTCAAACTGTTTAACCAGGGCATTTTTAGGCTTTGTCAATATTTCCACCAGCGCATCCTCATCCAGAGAATCCAGCGTAACCACTACCGGCAACCGACCGATAAATTCTGGAATAAGACCGCTTTTCAGCAAATCATCCGGCTCAAGATGCTTTAATACATCTCCTACCTCGGCACTTTCCCGGGAGGAAACCTTGGCTCCAAAGCCCATGTTTTTATTACCACGACGCTTATTTATTATCTTTTCAATTCCCGCAAAAGCACCACCGCAAATAAACAGAATATTGGTGGTATCAATCTGCAGAAGCTCCTGATGCGGATGCTTGCGCCCGCCCTGAGGTGGTACCGACGCAAGGGTCCCTTCAAGAATTTTCAAAAGAGCCTGTTGAACTCCTTCACCAGAAACGTCTCTGGTAATAGATACATTCTCTCCCTTACGGGATATCTTGTCAATTTCATCAATATAGATTATTCCCCGCTCAGCTCTGGCAATATCATAATCCGCCGCCTGAATAAGCTTCAGGAGAATATTCTCCACATCCTCACCCACATAGCCGGCCTCGGTCAAAGTAGTTGCATCAGCCGTAGCAAACGGTACCTTCAGGATTTTTGCCAAAGTTCTGGCCAAAAGGGTTTTTCCTGTGCCTGTAGGTCCCACCAGCAAAACATTGGCTTTCTGCAAATCCACATCAGACTCATTGGATAGTGTCGTGTTCATCCGCTTATAATGATTATACACTGCTATGGAAAGGGTTTTCTTTGCCTCATCCTGACCGATTACATAATCATCAAGGATAGCCTTTATTTCCTTTGGTTTTGGCAGAGAACGCAGCTCCTCATTGGCCTCTACAACCTTTTCCTCAGAAACTATCTCACTGCAAAGCTCAATGCACTCATCACAAATATAAACCCCAGGTCCAGCAACCAACTTTCTTACTTCATCTTCCTTTTTGCCACAAAATGAACAAGATAACTTATTGGTTTCATAGTCGAAGCCCATGATTGTGCCTCCTTACCCATCCGCCTCAGATTTCTCCTCCATGCGAACAATAACCTTATCAATTAACCCATACGAAACTGCATCCTCAGCACTCATGAAATTGTCCCGCTCAGTATCAGTGTTGATTTTGTCCAAGGATTGACCAGTATGCTTAGCCAACACATTATTAATCATATCCCTGGTACGCTGCATTTCCTGAGCCTGAATCTGAATATCAGTGGATTGCCCTCTGGCACCGCCTAATGGCTGGTGTATCATAATACGGGCATTAGGCAGAGCAAACCGCTTGTCAGGTGCTCCCGCTGCCAAAAGCAAGGACCCCATACTGGCAGCCTGTCCCACACAGATAGTTGAAACATCCGGCTTTATATACTGCATAGTATCATAAATCGCCATACCAGCCGTAACCACACCACCAGGACTGTTAATGTAAAGGTAAATATCCTTGTCCGGGTCCTCCGATTCCAAAAACAGCAACTGAGCAACCACGGAGCTGGCAACAGTATCGTTTATCTCACCAGTCAAAATAATAATCCGGTCCTTTAAAAGGCGTGAATATATATCATAGGAGCGCTCTCCATTACCTGACTGTTCAACTACGTATGGTATAAAATAACTCATTAAATCACCTCAATTAATATCATAACAAAAAGAAGTCGTAAAGCAAGCTGAAAACATACTGGCTTTTATCAGCCTCTACCTAAATCTAAGCTTATACCACGCTTGTGGCTTGCATTCACTAAGATTTTATAAAAAATACACATACCTATCTTTATTATAATATCAATATGCCAATAAAACAAGCAAAGACAACCAACCGCCCAAAGAATATATAAAATATATACTGTGGGCGGCAGCAATTATCTTTTTTTATGGTTACTAAAACCTCCCACGTAAAAAATTATAGACAACCAGGTGTATTGTCTGCAAGAATACAACCATCATACATGCGGGAAGTTTAAGTGGTTCTCTTTAAGCTATATTATCAATGACAAAATTTGCAGTCTTTCTTCTGTGAACAGATGCAACCAAATCGCCAAGACGGCCCTGCTCGGTAATAATCTTCTTTACCTGCTTAGGCGTAGCATTGTAGGCTGCAGCCATGCTGGCAACCTCGGCATCTAAATCCTCAGCCTCCACCTTGATGTCCTCAGCCTTGGCAATAGCATCCAAAACCAAATCCACCTTAACATTGGTAGCAGCCGCTTCTCTATAGTTTTCACGAAGCTTGCTGATATCAGTTCCAGCATAGCTCATGTACTGCTCCAGCTTCAGGCCCTGCTGTTCAACCCGAAGAGCTAATTCCTGAATCATTGCATTAATGCGGTTTTCAACCATGACCTCCGGAACGTCCACCTTGGCATTGTCTGCCGCCATGCTGATAGCCTTTTCTCTCTTCTGAGTCTCAGCCTTAGTCTCAGCATTCTTTTCTAAATTGGACCGTATATCTGCCTTCAGCTCATCAAGCGTCTGGAAGGTGCTTGCCTTCTTGGCAAATTCATCATTCAGCTCAGGAAGAACCTTTCTCTTTATGCTCTTTACAGTGCACTTAAACAGTGCTGGCTTGCCCTTAAGCTCCTCAGAATGGTAGTCCTCCGGGAAGGTAACATTTACTTCCTTCTCTTCCCCTACCTTAGCACCAATCAGCTGGTCCTCAAAGCCAGGAATAAAGGCATTGGAACCTATCTGCAATGGATAATCCTTGCCTTCGCCGCCAGCAAAGGCTTCACCGTCTACAAAGCCCTTAAAGTCAAGGGTAACAAAATCGTCCTTTTCTACAGCAGCGCCTTCCTCTGCATCCACCATGTCTGCCTGACGGTCCAGCATACGAACCAACTGCTGCTGAACTGCCTCATCATCAACTACGTCCTTCTCTACCTCTACCTTAAGGCCCTTGTACTCGCCCAGCTCAACCTCTGGCTTTTGGGTAGCCTTTGCCTTATAGATAACATCCTTACCCAGCTCCAGGGTCTCCACATCGATTTCCGGACGGGTAACTATTTCAATATTTTCCTTATTTAAAGCTTCGGTAAGGGAATTCTGCCCTAACCGCTCAAAGGCCTCGTTGAGAATGCTTTCTTTACCAATATTGCGTTCAAGAACCATTCTTGGAGCCTTACCCTTGCGGAAACCTGGAATATTAACCTGACCAGCAATACGCTTGCAGGCTGCATTATACTCTTTATCAAGCTCTGCTGCCGGTACAGTAATCTCTAACTCAACCTGATGGTTTTCCAACGCATTTACTTTAACTTCCATTGTGTCAAAAGACCTCCTAATATACTCTTTTTTTGTCAACTATCTATGGCACTTATTATCTGCTTCACTAAACCGCAACGCAAATCCTTTCGCTCCTCGATATTGGCAAAATCTCCTTGTTATAGGGCTATACCCACCTGTGGTCTACAATACCCACATGGTAAACATAATAACATATATGGTCAATTAATACAAGCATAAAGACTTGGATTTCGTCCTAAACAGTCTTATTTCACCACTTCAACCGGTGCCAATATCCTGCCCCCATTCCTACTTGTAAACACCTCCCCCCTTACACCAAATACCTCCTCCAAAAGGGCCTCGTTCATTATCTGTCTCGGCTCACCGGCAATAAACACAATTTTGTTCTTTATCACCACAAGATAATCCGAATACTTCACTGCCTGATTTAAATCATGAAGCACCATTATCACCGTCAGCCCTAAATCCTTATTTAACCGGGTAACGATTTCCATAACCTCCAGCTGATGAGCTACATCAAGATATGTAGTTGGTTCATCCAAAAGCAGAATTTCCGGTTTTTGGGCTAATGCCATTGCTATCCAGGCCCGTTGCCGTTCCCCACCGGACAAGGACACGAGCTGCCGATGAGCCAGGTCAATAACCTGAGTTTCCTCCATGGCCCAGTCCACGATTTCCTCGTCCTCTTTTTTATGGCTGCTAAACCAGCTTCTATAAGGAAACCGTCCATAATCCACCAGCTGCCTTACCGTAACATCAGCCGGTGCCTGCATTCCCTGAGGCAAAATAGCCAGCCTTTGGGCAAAGGCTTTGCGTTTTATGGAACGAATATCTACATTATCTAAAAAAATATCTCCCTGATAAGTAGAATTAATTTTCCCCATTGCCTTCAGCAAAGTTGATTTTCCTACACCGTTAGGACCAATTATTGATGTTACCCTTCCCTTGGGAATGGTGACAGTTACCCCATCTAAAATAATCTTATCATTTAATTGTATAGTCAGATTTTTTACATCAATAGCCATTACAGCTCCCTCCTTAACAAAAACAAGAAGAAGGGCGCCCCAATAGCCGCCATTAAAATACCAACCGGCAGCTCCACCGGAGCAAAGGCACTGCGGGCAATTGTATCACAGACAGTTACCAGCGCAATCCCCAAAAGTGCAGATGCCGGCAGCAAAAAGCGATAATCAGACCCCACCATAAGCCTGGCTCCATGCGGAACAATCAGTCCCACAAACCCCAAAAGGCCCACCACCGAAACGGCACTGGCAGCCAACAGGGCCGCTATAGCCGTCAAAGCTATCCGGGTCAATTCCACTCTCACACCTAACCCTTTAGCTACATCATCGCCTAGCTGCAGAATATTGATGTACCTGGCCGACAACAAAGCCACTATACCAGCCCCCAGGGAATAGGGCCATATCATGGCAACATGGGGCCAGCTTCTGGCTGAAAGTCCCCCCACCATCCACATAAGAGCATTGTGAACCCGATCACTGTTAAATATCATCATGCCTGATATTCCTGCCCCCAAAAAAGCGGACACCGCCACACCAGCCAATATAATACGCACCGGCCTTATGCCGTTTTTCCAGGCCAATATATATATGCACACGGCTGCAAGCATTGCCCCTAAAAAGGCCACCGGGGTAATAAACACCTCATAAGCCGGAAACAGAACTATCACCAAGATTCCTGCCAGACCGGCCCCGGAAGAAATTCCGATAATGTGTGGGTCAGCCAAAGGATTTTTCATTATGGCCTGCAAAATTGCTCCAGACAGGGCAAGATTCATTCCCACCAACGCCCCCACTATCGTTCTGGGCAGACGGATATTCATAAATATATTGCCATATATTGGGCTTGAATTGCCCTCTATGGCTCCAAAAATCTCTGATAGAGGGATTTCCACAGAGCCCTTCGTTATACTCAACAAAAAGCCTGCTATTGCCAAAGTGGCGAATACCACCAAAAGAGATATTCGCCACTTTACAGTTTTATTATTATTTTCAGTCAACTTAATATACTCCTTAGAATAACTCAGGATAAACAAATTTTGCCATTTTTTTATAGCAGCCCGGATATTTTAACCCAGGATTTATTAAAAAGGTTTCCTGAGGCAAAAAATAAATTTGGTTTTTCTGTACTGCTGTCACGGTTTTCCAGGCTGGATTGTTCCTGAATTCGTCCAGCAGCTCCTGCTCCAGGGATGGGGCATTCCCCATTGTAACCACAAATATGATTTCGGGATTTTGTTCCACCATTGTCTCCAAACTGTATGGGGTTGCATCAGGATTTTTCTCCATTGGCAGCCTTCCGTCAGCAATATTTTTCCAACCAAAATCCTTGGCTATTGATCCTGCAATACTGCCAGACAGCTGAATGTTAAGCCCCTGAGACGAGCTAAAAAGTATGGCCACTCGTTTCTCGTCCTTTGGAAGCTGCTGCTTTACAGCATCAATTTCCTCGTTCATGGAATTTATAGCCTTCTCTGCCTTCTCAGGATTATTGGTTATCTGCCCAAAAATTATCAGCTCACGCTTAACATCCTCGTAAGTTCTTGCTTTTATTACAATAGAGGGTATTCCATTGTCCTCCAAGGTCTTTATGAGCTTTTCATTCATTCCCTTGTTAATAACCACCAGGTCTGGATTCAGGGCCAGCACCTTTTCCATATCAATCTGCACAGCCTTCCCTACCGATGAAATATCCTTGGCAAAATCCGGCACCATCTGAGAGGTCGGCCGACCTACAATATTTCCCTCAAGCAAATGTAAGGGTTCGAGAAAAGACATGGAACAAACAACAATCCGTTCAGGCTTCTTGACAAGCCTCACTTCTCTGCCCACATCATCATTAATAATTATTCCCTCACCCGCATCAACCTGCTGGCTGGTATTTTTTTCACCACAGCCGCTTATAATAAACAACGCCAGCACCAGCATCACTGCTATGGCAGGCCTGATAATCCTCATGGGCCATTCCCCCTGATATTTAACCTTACGCCAACGGGTTCATCCGACTAATGTTCAGTGAGAGTGTAAAGTTCCCACTGAATAAGTCTCATTTTACAACACAATAAAGGTAAAGGTAGTGTTGTGAAAGCAATTGTGTACATTGCTGGAATTTTTTGCCATTACCGGACAAAATTCCCCAAAGGAATACATTCCAGAAAACCGTATGTCCTTAGGAATAATTGCGGCGTACCCCTTGGTTTCATCCACAATATCTGACGAAAAGGTCATCAGCCTGGAAGCACATGAGGTAATAATTGCCGAGGAATACACATACTCCTTTTCATTGGCTACATCTATTGCCGCCGAATTAATCGCCTCAGCAACCGATTTGGCAACATCCTTTCGGCTAAACATGGCAAGCCTCACCACAGCCCCCTTTGGAACACTGCCGATAAAGGTACCGCTCCCATCCAGCTTGTTTATGGAGGACAAATGACGCATCACCTGGATTTCATCCCCATTGGGCTGCTTGTAGGTTACCAAAAATGGTGAACCGACAAATTTAGACAGCAGGTTTTCTGACTCCAAATCTACACCGGCATCCCGTATCACGTCCACTAGGCTTCTGTTACCAAGCTTGTACACGGTATTCCCCTGTACCTCTGTAACCACCTCTTCTAAATCAGTGGTATCCATCGAAAAGCCATATTTTAAAACCGGCTTGGTATTACCGCCAATCAACACCATTCCCATGCCGGCTGACCGAACCTCACGATTTACCATAACACGACAGTCCGTAAAGAGGAAATTATCTGAGCTGAAGCCACCAAAAACCGGTGCTCCATCACTTATTTCGCTAAGAAGATTAACATACTCATCACCAGCCACCGCTGGATCCTTTACCGCGTATGTGATAATTACCCGAGGCTTTTCTCCCAACGCTTCAGCCAAACGACCATAGGTGCTCTTTATTTTAGCCCGGTAATTATCAGGCGTCATTTCGTCTGTAACGCCGGCAGCAAAGCCACATTCATCTGATGTAAATACATGTAGTGAAATTCCCTCCGTAACATATCCATGGCTTTCAGTAAACATGGACATTGCACTGGAGCCCAAAATAGGAAAATCAAATTCATCCTGTAGCTTATTGGCCAACTCCTGAAAATCAGTATCTGGATGGGCAAAAACTATTCCCATGGAGTTTTTTGCTAAAACAAAATCAGCCAGCTGGTCCTTTAGCTCCTGTATCCCAGTCTGTAAATCATCCATTTCATCCGTGTAAACGGCTAATGACCGCATCAATGTTCACCTCTTTACCTGTCAAGCTTTGCTCCACTCATTAACCAGCTTTTCCAGCTCGTCGTAGTCAAAATCATCCTCTGCATTTTTCATTTTTCCAATAAGCTCACGCTGCTCATCACTGACCTTGAATTTGCTGAGCTTTTTCAACAAATTATCAAAAATATCCATATCATAATCCACTATAGCTGAATTCATGCTATAAATGATATTATCCATTTCCTGTTCAGATATTTCCTGAAGCTCAGCCTCCTGCTCCTCCTGATAAAGCTCATCAGCAAACCTGTCACCAAGATGGGCTATTACCGTAGCGTATTGAGCAACTAACCGGTCAAAATTTTTGCGGATAAAATCAAAATTGCCATCCTTGCCGGCCATTTCATGCTCACGGGCCATTTGGGAAAGCTCCTTCTGATTTATAATAGCTGCCACAGTCTTTAAGGCATGAACCTCGATTATGTAATTTGCATAATCCTTATTTTCCAAAAGCTCCCCTAGAAGCTTGATTTTCTTTCTGCCATCAGTATAAACCTGCTTTAAAATATCCTGATCCACATCATCAGTCTGCGAGGTAAACGGCTTATCCAGCACTATCACCTTGTCCTCTGGCAAGAATTGACGCAAACATTCATCCAGGGCCTTGACATCAATAGGCTTGGCCAAAAAGCCCTGAAAACCATATTCCAGATACTGCTCCCTCATACCACTGATGGCATTGGCGGTAAGGGCTATTACTACCGTATCATGCTGACCTGGCATCTCCCGTATTTTATACATACATTCCACGCCATCCATCACCGGCATCATATGGTCCAAAAATACGATATCATACTTGGTGGTACTAAGGAGATTTAATGCCTCAGCCCCACTTTCCACACAGGTTGTTTTTATCTTGTATGGCATCAACATTCCCTCAGCTACCTTAAGGTTTACCCGATTGTCATCAACAATCAGGACATTAGCCATATCTGCCGTAAAGGTGTACTGGAACAGCTTGCGCTGAAGCTGATTGGCCTCCTTGTTGATTTTCCCCATTGGCTTCCAGTCGTCTACCTTGTTTACAATGGTCCAGGTAAAAATACTCCCCTTACCATAAATACTGTCAACAGTGATATCACCCCCCATGGACCGGCACAGCCGCTTACTGATAGCCAGCCCCAGGCCAGTGCCCTCCACAGAACGGTTTCGCTTGGTATCTACCTGCTCAAAGCTGGAAAACAGCTTTACCAAATCCGTTGGTTTAATACCACAGCCTGTATCCTCAACACAGGAGAAAATCTTTATATACCCTTCCTCCGGCAGCTTTTCAAACCACATTTTCACCTTGATATAGCCGTTATGGGTAAACTTAATAGCGTTACCAAGCAGGTTTACCAAAACCTGTTTTATGCGTATTTCATCACCAATAAGGCTATAAGGTATATTTTCATCAACATCCAAAATCAGCTCCACATCCGTGTCCTGCAGCCGAATGTTAATCATGGTAATAACATCGTTAATGATGGAGGACATCTGATATGGCATGTTTATAATATCCATTTTGCCGGCTTCTATCTTGGAGAAATCCAAAATGTCATTGATAATCGCCAAAAGGGACTGAGCCGAGCTCTTTATTAGCATAGCATTTTCCCTGGCAAAGGAGTCTGTAGTATCCCGAATAATAAATTCCGACATGCCGCTGATGGCATTCATTGGCGTACGTATCTCGTGGGACATATTTGCCAAAAAGCTGGACTTAGCCCTATCAGCACTCTCAGCCCGCTCCTTAGCTCTGATTATATCAGTTATATCCACCATAATAAGCATTACGCCAGCTATTTTCTTGTCCTGATTAATAGCCGGACGCACATATATATCAAAATTTTCCTCCATGCCATGAACCTCCATGCGGTCCATGTACTGGATGTTTTTTCCCTCGTCCCTGGTTTCCTTACACATTTCCTCCATGTGACGGCGACCAATCACATCCATCATATCAGCAAACAAATCATAAATATATACACCATCACTAATCTGCTCAAAGGTATAGGAAGACCGCTCATAAAACGGCTCCGTTGCCATCACAGTATTCAAATCCATATCCAGCATAATGGATATATTCGGTGAATTTTGCAGCAGCATGGCATTATAAAACACCTGCTGCCCCTTGGCATGTTCACTGTATTCCCTGAACTTATTGGCCTGCTCAGCCAGTGCCGCCAAAATATTATTCTCCCGCTGAAGCCGCTTTATTTCGCGGTTTGCCTTTTTTAATTCGATTTGTAGAGATTTGACCGTAGTATCGTTCTCCTCCATCTAAACCCCTCCTACGCTAAATACTGGTTCACCATATTTAGCAAATCATCCTTGTTAAACGGTTTCTTTAGCAGTCCATTGCCACCGGCCGACTTTACCTTTTCCTGTAGGGCAGCATCCTCATCGGCGGTTAAAAACAACACCGGCACACCTTCCGCTGTAGGCATTTTTTTGATTTCCTCCAAGACCTGAAACCCATCCATTTCCGGCATCAAAACATCCAGCAATATTAAATCTGGCGTATTTTTTTCAAGAAACTACAATGCCTTTTTTCCATTAGGAATAAGCACCGGCTTATAGTCCTCATTTACTTTGAGAAATTTATCCACAACTTTTAAATTTACCACATTGTCGTCCACCACTAATATTTTCTTCATGGAGATGCCTCCTATTCATGCAATTTAAAATCTGTGTCCTCAGCAATTATCTGCAACATACAATTGCCAATAAATGGGTCAAACTGCTTACCCAGCTCCTTTTCTATTTCACTTCGCACCTCATATTGATTAAAGGCCTCATGACGATATGGGCGAATTGAAGTCATGGCATCATAGGCATCTGCTACACAGATTATCCGCGCCACCTCTGGAATATCCCTGGCCATCAGCCCATCTGGATACCCTGTCCCATCATAATGCTCATGATGCCATCTTGCTGCCTCAAAAACCTCCCGCACCGAGGTAATAGTCTTTAATATATCTCCCCCAATGGCTGAATGACTTTTTATAACAGCAAATTCATCCGGTGAAAGCTTTGCCGGCTTGTTAATTATTTCATCTGGTATGCCAATTTTTCCAATATCATGCAAAAGTCCGGCATATCTTATCTTTTGCTGCTGGTCCTCCGAATACCCCATCTGCTTAGCCAACATAACCGAATATTTTGATACCCGATCCGAATGTCCCTTGGTATATTTATCCTTGGCATCAATGGTATTGGCTAAAGCCTGTATAATCTGATCCAACATGGTGGACATCTGCTGACTTTTATCGAGAATCGCCTTAGTTCGTACCTTAATCTCCTCCTGCAGATTTGACTGCAAATAATATAAATCCAGGATACGGTTTATTCTGGCCAGCAGCAGCGATGGATTGAGCGGCTTGGTAATAAAGTCAACTGCCCCCTCCTCAAAGCCCTGAAGCTCTGTGGAAAGGTCATTGTCAATAGTCATAAAGACCACAGGTATATTGACATATTTATCATCAGCCTTCAATTTTTTTATAATATCATGGCCATCCTCCATTGGCATATGCACATCCAGCAACACCAAATCCGGTCTAATACCACTGTCAAGCTGCTGAAAAAATTCCACGCCGGAGCCTGCCTCAACTATATTATACACATCAGATAATACCTCGGATACTACCTGACGGTTAAGCTTACTGTCGTCCACAACAGAAATAGTAAAATGCTTTATTGTAGAGGTGCCGGTATGATTTTTCCATTTAGGCAACAACACATCTATATTGCGCAGAACATCCTCGTACAATACCAGAAGCTGATGATGATGAAGATTTATGTATTCCACGTCCTGCTTTTTTGCGGCTTCCTCCATGCGCTTGGCCTTTTCCCGAAGCTCCTCTGCACCAATATAGGCCGATGAGCTTTTCAGTGAATGGACCTTTACCCGGTAACCGCTCCAGTCATTTCCATAGTAAAATTTTTTCAAATCTTCAATAGCATTGTCCTCCACAAAAGTCCTGACAATATCAAGATAAAAATCCGCATCATTCAGGCATTGCTTCAGTCCATCCTCAGTATTTAAAAAGGTCAGCTTTTTTATTATTTCAGCACTTTCTATTGAATTTTCCTCACTAAAATTCTTAATCCTATGCTTCATACTACCACCACGAATAAGCGACACTTAACAGTGCCCACAGCCCTTACATGAAATCTAACCTCATACTTTGCCTTTAGCTCGTATTCGCTAGATAAATTTTCCAACAACTATCTATCATATATATTACTCTATTTAGGGGGATTTTTCAAAAAGTTTATCACCTGTCACATAGCACGCTATGACCATAATAAAAAAGGGGCTATCGCATTTAATGTTTTTTTCATCATGCGACAGCCCTGCTGTTTTCAAAGCTTTTAGACACGCTCTAATATCTCATATGAAAAATTCTTTGCCATATTATCAACTCCAAAATTTCACTTACCAAATAATTCATACAGTCGCTCCTGCAAGGAAATATCCTTTTCTCCCTTGGCATAAGGCAAGGCATCCTCTTTCACAAAATTATGCTTCAAATTCTCAGTATTATCAGCAAAGCCAAGAATGTAGCTGGTAGCAATCTTGTAAATTATCTCAGTAGGAGCCAGACCATAAACCTGCTTGGCGAAGATGTGCTTTAACCGTTCCTTATCATCTGGGAACTGCTTCTTCATCTTTTCGCTCTGATAGAGCCGCTTTACAATTTCAGTAATATAAAGTCCAGACTTCATGTAAAGGTCAATGAACGTCTTATCCTTATCATCAAAACAGCCAGGATTTTCTTCTTCCAGCATATCTACCATGTGCTTTACCACATTCTTTGGCGTAAATATCTGATTTGTTTTCTGCGGTGGAATGTAATCAAAAATATCTTCTATACTCTTTTCATCGAAGTAGTTGGCCAATTTCTTCTTCAGGGCTAAGAACTCCTTTACAGAATCATCAAATACTACAGAATCAAAGAGCTGGCCCTTAAATTCCTTTTCTTCCCCAGTTTCACTATCAGTGTAGGTTCCTCCATCACGCAAGAACCTGAACTGTGCCAGACTGATACTTGTAACTTCCATAAACACCTTATCTGGCACCTTATTATCAAATGTTGCCAAAGTAACAGTATCATCGCCATAGGCCATGAGGAATGAAGGAATTGTTCTGGAAAACCCACGGAGATGATCTCTTATACCAGCCTCTATGGTATTCTTCTCCCTATTTTTTATATTTGTTTCCACTGTCCGAACAGAATCATTCATAGAATTGTTAGAAAAATCACTTATTTTTTGTTTGATTTCTGCTTCGAGTTTATCCTTTTCTTCCTGATTCTTCTTTATAAATTCTTCTTCAATTTCATCGGTAGTTTTACCTGTTTCATGGCGTTTCTGCATTGCCTCAACACGCTTTTGCTCCACAATATTTTTCTGTATAGTATAATGCGTCACTGCCGTTTCTACCATACGTTCAACTTCATTGTTTAGCTTAGCCTCTATCTGCCTTTTGTCAGAGGCTCTTATTTCAGAACCATAGTTTTCCGCAACTGTTTTTACAACATCCTTTACTATATTTTCCTTAACTATATTCTTTATTGATTCCTTTAAAACACTTGTACTTTCTTTTTGCGGTACATAGCTAATAACATCTTGAATTTCTTTTTTTACATCATATTGCTTCTCACCAAATAAATCTGCCGCCTTGCCAATAACGTATTCATTGGACAGCTCCACTTCTCCATCATCATTTAATGACAAATCCTTTTTAACTTCCTCGGATATAGTGCCTCTATTCTTAGGTTCGTCTACTGGCTCAAACTTTTCAATAATTTCCAGCAAGTCCTTTGGAGCCGAAAATACATTACTTATATTCTGGAACAGGAAATTACTCATAAAGCCACGGCGTACAACCTCCGCAGACTTAATCTTTCGTGGAATACTCAGCACCTTTTCCGCGTCCAGCTTAATCAGTTCTCCTTCTTCGTCCTCACCGATAACCGGGAAGAAATTCAAAAGCTCCATGATATTTTCTTTTCTATCCTCTACACTGCCCTTTCCTGACGCTGTATGAGGCGATAAATCATTGGCAAATTCCTCAAATATTATCAGTGTTCTGGCTGGATCAAAGTCAAATACATAGGCATTTTTCTTGCGCTTATATTCTGCACCCTCGTGGAAAAGACACGGATTTTGTGCCCTAAATGCTGCCTGCATATAAAGAGCCGGAGATTTAACATTACTTAGCATAAGTACCCCAGTCCATTCAGGAATAGTTATGCCAGTGGTAAGCTGTCCTACAGATAAAGTTATGGTCTTATCATATTCAGAAATAGCCTTTACAACCTTATCAAATGATTTCTCATTTTCATCATCGTCATCAATACGGCCATCACCGGCAGCCAATACAATCTCATAATCCTTAAAAACCGGGTGCTCATGTAGCTTCTTGGCCATTAAACGGGCACTTTCCACCCGGTCAAGGAGCCAAAAGGTGTGTTTCAGCTCATTACGGAGTTCATCTGTAGAAAATGGGAACTTCGTTTGCAGGGTAAGAGCGTCCAAGAATTTATCTACAGAAGAATTATGGACGAATCTACCGTTTTCCACCCGGAAAAATTCATTCAAATCAAAGGCATACTCTACAGTTTCTCCCTGTATTTCCACCCCCTGAACCAGCTCGTCACGGACTATTTCTGACATCTGATATGTATAGAGATTGAGCTTTGGAAGGTTTATGTATGGATTTTCAATCTCTGATGAATTATCCCAAGATTTTTTCTTTGCCTGCTCATCCGCGTATGTCCAATTATAGATTGCATCACTGTTGAACTTATCATTGGCCAGAGCCTTAAACGGTGTACCTGAAAGGTGCAAGGTGTATTTTCTGGCAATATTATCAAAAGCCACATCGGTTTTATAGGTATCAACACCCTCATGGGCTTCATCAACAATCAGGACATCCCAAAAGACCCCCGCCTTGGTATTGTTATCTCCTTTATAGAGATGGCCAAGTTTATCATACTGGCCGCCGAAATAGATTGAACCCTTTAAGTCCTGCAAGGAAACGAATTCAATACAGCCTTTATATTCATCTTCACCGAAAACATCTGCTTCCAGCAACTTTTCTCTGGAATAAACGCCCTCTTTATCCTTTATTCCGTCCACGGTGCTGACAAAATAATAACCTGACTCCGGGCCAAAGAATTTCTTATAATCAGAATACCAAGAATTGGCTATTGCCGGTCTATTGGTTACTATCAGGATATTCTTGGCATTTAAGGCCTTACATAAATCATAGGCAGCCAAAGTCTTGCCAAAGCGTGGCTTGGCGTTCCAAAGGAATTCCGGCTTATATTTCTCATTCTTAATGAAATACTCTTTGGTAAGTTTCACCGCCTCTGCCTGTTCATCACGCAGCGTATAAGGCACAGCTCCCAGCTCTGCCACAATTCCCCGGTTGCTCTTAAATTCATAGAACATGGTTCTGGAAGGATTTGGCTCTATATAAAACCATTCGTTTTTATCATCAGCTGCAAAGGCATCATTGCCTAAATCCATTGGCTGTTTTACGCCCTTTGAGCGCATATAGGCGTGAAAATCCGTATCCTTGAATCTATCACCAGAGCCATCATCAAAAATAGCTGTCCCCTGCCACTCTTTATTGTATTTGATACCGGCAGTGTGAGTCTGCTGTTTAATGCGAACATCTACATCTTGCTCAGTATAGCCAATCTTTATGTAGCCATCATGGTAGGAAATGCCAGGAGTTGTATAGGCGTAAATCATTGGTACTACCGGCTTGGTGGATTTAATCTTTGGAGTTTTCATCTTACGCCATCTCCTTTACATGACTTTCTATAAAGTCTATTTCTTCTTGGGATAAACCATATTTCTTGTATAACTGCTGGTCTATTTCTGAAACTGACTTACTCCAGTCAATATCTGAATTAGGTGTAAAATCCTGGAGAGGAACATATTTCCATTTAGGTGCTGGATTATGTTGTGTAACTTTAAGAATCCCTAAGAGTACACGCACAAATTTTGATTTAACATACTTCAAGCAGGCTTCAGCCTCAAATTTTGTTTCAAAACTTCCTATACTTAAGAAAGTATCTGTAGCTCCAATGAGCGGAGCTCCAATGAGCGGAGCTCCAATGAGCGGTGTTGATAAAACCTCGCCTATAGCCCCGCTACCATTAGCCTCTGGCACAAATACCTTCCACTTCAAGAAGCTACCTGGTCCATCTATATAAGCTCTCTTTACCCAGCGATATGCCCGTTTTTTCTTGTATAATCCAAACATCTGCACATACTCGGCACCATCGTCTGGTTTATCCTCTGTAAATATTTCTTCCAATTTATCAAATGCGTTGGACATAATGTCATTTTCATGTCCAGCACTCATCTTCTCCGCTACTTCTGGATGATCTTTATGTAGTATTGGATGGAAATGATAAATTGTTCGTCCTGAAATTATTTGGCTAAAGCTGTTTTCTTCCTTTGTATTTACCTTTTTCATGGTGGAATTTAATTCCTCAAAGGTAGTAAATATTTGAATAGCCTCACCCTTTTTATTTTTGTTACGATAAGTAACACATATTCCACCTTTTATATCCGTATTTCTGAAAATTTTTGAACTTTCCTGTTCATAGAACATCACTTTCAAATATTCATCGCCAAGCATTTTTTGATTCCATTCTTTTGGAGTACTGCCTGCATTAAACAGGAATCTGGCCGGATGAATCATCTCCACTTTATCAGCCACCTCGTAGGCGGCATCTAAAAATTTATTATAAACAGGTGGAGCATAGGTATCGTTTTTCCCTTCCTGCTCTTCCTGATAGGGCGGATTCCCAATGCAAAAATCAAATTTCATTTCCCATTCCTGCCTTCCTTGTGGTATAATCAAATCAAGAAAGGTGCTACCGATAAGCGGTCAGCCCCATAGATGAAGTTTTGTGAAAAACCGCCTCTAGTTGCGAGCTGTGGCGGTTTTTCTATTGCTATGATTTAATCGCAATAATACATATCGCAACCAGAAACACCAAGGACAGAAAGTCATATAGTGTCATAGTCAATACCCCCTTTCAGGGGCTAGGATTGACCGCCTACCGTTATGGTAACACCTCGCAATCATTTTAGCATACACTTTTTTATGGGTAAATATTATTTTTTTATGCTCTGGAAGGTCACCGACACCTTGCTCCTCCAATTCTGTATCTTACAATAAACATCCTCTGTTGCTTCTTCTTCCATACCTACGGTAAAATCAAACAAATCCATCTGCTGATATTTTTCTTTGGTTTTACCGTATGGCACTGTACAGGTTATTCCGTCCATCTGCCAAAGATTCCAGGCAATTATGTTAGCCAGTTTCTTTAATTCCTTTACTGCCGGCTCGTTATCCCATCTATCCTTCATATAATCAACAAAGGTCATGAGCATATTAATACGAGCGATAAGCAAGTTATCCCCCTGAAATTCATATCCATATACGCTTTGAAAGGCTCTGATTGTCCACTTAAGCCAGTCTTTTTCATTATCAGTATTCTCATTAACCACCCGGAGCTTCCTGTCTAAAATCCCTATTCTCCGCTCTACAGGTATAATTTCCGCTGTGGTAGTATCATATCTTGAAACAAGGTAAGGAGCCTCACCGCAGGTTATCTCCAGCCTTTTTGAGTCCACATATCTCTGCCAATCTTTTTCCTTGGCAAACTCTACCTTACCAGGATTAACCGTCCAGCTCTGTCCTTTTTCGGTATTGAATACCCCTTCCCGGCCAAACCACTCAGTATCACAGTGGTTATTCATCTTGTTACAAATCCAAGATGGCGTAAACACTTCTGCTTTTTTCCGTGTACGAACTGACTGCTCCTGTAACGTTTTCAAAACACGGGGCTGTATCGTTAATGCCCCCATACCAAGCAGCAAATCTCTAGTTATCTGTGTCCTCGGACCAATACCATTCTCCTTATAGGCTTCAGTAGCAAACATTATGTTTTTCTTGGTAGTCTTATCCGAAATCAATAATGACATTACATCTCTTACAGGATAAGAATTTATATCAATCAAGTTCATAATCTTTCACCAATACTAAAGTTCTACACTGATTCATTATTTCCTATCTATTATAACTCAAACTTCCCACATAGAAAAATTCAGAAAGCCAGGTGAATGCCTAACGCAGAATGCTTACACTCAACCCCTTCCGGTTGCCATGGCAACCACCTCCCCGTGGGGAGGCAAGGAGGAAGAAGTTACCGATACATAGCCTATAAGAAAAGATAAGCTTGTCTCCCTTGGGGGAGATGTCACGAAGTGACAGAGGGGGACAAAGTCTGCTTATACAATGAAAATCCAAGAAAACAAGTCTAAAAGACGATGTTTGATTGGCCTTTTCGTGTAAGGGCGTGTGTACACTATTTGTGTATACTAAGTTTAGGCATCACACCTTGCTTTCACCGATATATCTATGTGGGAAATTTGAGTAATTAAAAAATTCCTCCCGAACATTTTGCCCTACACTAATGGGCGCTAAAGCTCCCATCCTCTTAGGTGGAAGTTAAGCGCCCATAAGCTCAGGATTTATTCGACTAATATTTAGTGGGAGTTTAAAGCTTCCACTGAATA
>JAFVER010000098.1 GCA_017475925.1 Anaerovibrio sp.
ATGCTGCTATTACAGCACCATTATACTTCTCAGTAATGAATTTCTTTACCTTCTCAGACTTCAGGTCCTTAATAAGTGCCTGAATCTCTGGACGATTTTCATCACCTGTGCGTACTGCCAGAATATTTACATAAGGGGAGGAAGCATCCTCAATGAAGATATTATCCTTCACCGGGTTAAGCTTAACCTGCATCGCAAAGTTACTGTTAATAACAGCTGCATCAACATCATCAATGGTACGTGGAACCTGAGCAGCCTCTAATTCCTGGAACTTAATATGCTTAGGATTGCCAACTACATCATGAACAGTGGCACTGATGCCAACACCATCCTTTAAGGTGATGACACCTGCCTTGGCAAGAAGAGCCAGGGCACGACCGCCGTTGGTAGGGTCATTAGGAATAGAAACAGTGGCACCATCCTTTAGCTCGTCCAGCTTCTTAACCTTTTTGGAATATACCCCCATTGGCTCAATATGAATACCAGCTGCATTAACCAGCTTTACCTCTGGATGCTGCTTTACAAAATCCTCAAGATAAGGAATGTGTTGGAAATAGTTGGCATCCAGCTCCTTGTCATTAAGATTGAGATTTGGCTGAATATAATCGCTGTATTCAACGATTTCCAATTTGATGCCATCCTTGGCCAGGTCCTCCTTAACCTGCTCAAGGATTTCAGCATGAGGAACGGAAGTGGCACCAACCTTCAGCGTTTTGCTGTTATTGGTTGCCTGATTGTTACTTGCACCGCAGCCAGCCAGGGCAACGATAGCAAATACAAGGGAAGAAAGAATCAGTAATACCTTTTTCATTAAAAAACCTCCTTAAATAGTGTATATATTGCTCTCTGTTGAGAGTTACACCCAATTTAGCGTTTATCAAGCTGTTTAGCCAGCTTATTACCGGCAAACTGCACTATTTGAACCATTATAATAAGGACGATTACTGTTGCAATCATAATATCTGGGCGGAAACGTTGATAGCCATAGCGGATTGCCAGGTCACCAAGTCCACCACCGCCAATAGCTCCAGCCATAGCAGATTCACCAATGAGACTGATAATAACTGTGGTAAGCTGCGCCACGATATTTGGCATGGCTTCAGGAAGCAATACCTTGTATATTATCTGTAAAGGAGAGGCTCCCATTGATTGAGCCGCTTCCACAATGCCATAGGGAATTTCTCGAAGGGAGGTTTCCACCTGACGCCCGATGAAGGGAACTGAGGCCAAAACAAGAGGAACCATTGCTGCCGTTGTACCAATAGCACTGCCCACTATAAGTCTGGTCAGTGGAATAATGGCTACCATCAATATAATGAACGGTATGGAGCGTATAGCGTTTACTACGGTTCCCACAATCCGGTTAAGCGGCATACATTCCAAAATCTGCCCCTTTGAGGTGGTGTGGAGAAGTACACCTAGTGGGATACCCACCAATGAAGAAATTATCATGGATACAACCACCATGTATGCTGTTTCACCTAATGCCTTAGTGATGAGAGGAAGCATGTCTGCTGACATAGCCAATCACCTCCACCTTTACCTTTTGCTCCTTTAAATAATCTATGGCTGAATGAATGTCTGCCTGACTGCCATTCA
Source organism: Anaerovibrio sp. (assembly GCA_017475925.1). Lineage (GTDB taxonomy): Bacteria > Bacillota > Negativicutes > Selenomonadales > Selenomonadaceae > Anaerovibrio. The sequence goes on from JAFVER010000098.1 coordinate 1,600, forward strand.
TTCCAATAATCAGCCTGCCAAAGGGAGAACCCTTTATGTCGTCCAGACTGCCGAAGAAAAGGTCAGCATCTACATTGTATTTTTTTACCAAATTGGAAATAATCGGATCATTGGCTGTTTCACCAATAAAGGTAAGTCTCATCAGAAGTATACTGTCCTCAAATGGCTCCGATGAAATATCAATGTCTCGAAAATCTACAGGCAAATCATTGCTGAGAAGTACGCTGATAAATTCCTTTGTAATAGGCTGCTTCGGATTAATGAAAACATCCAGCACATCACCCTGCTCGGCAATAATCCCATTGTCAATTACTGCCACCTTGTCACAGATTTCCTTAATAACCTGCATTTCATGGGTGATCACCACCACTGTAAGCTTCAGCTTTTGATTAATATCTTTAATCAGCTCGAGAATGGACTTTGTCGTCTGAGGATCAAGGGCTGATGTGGCCTCGTCACACAGCAGAATATCCGGATTGCTGGCTAGGGCTCTGGCTATACCCACCCGCTGCTTTTGTCCTCCGGAAAGTTGAGAAGGAAATTGCTCCGCCTTGTCGGCAAGTCCAACCAGCTCCAGCAGCTCTGTAACCCGAGCTTTGATTTTATCCTTGGGAGTATTGGACAGCTGAAGGGGAAAGGCAATATTGTCGAAAACCGTAGCCGTGGACAGCAGATTGAAATGCTGGAAAATCATTCCAATATTTTTTCGGGCTTCCCTTAACTGGCTTTCACTCATGGCAGTCATGTCCTTGCCGTTAACTGATACCTTTCCTTTGGTGGGACGCTCCAGAAGATTGATACATCTTACCAAAGTGGATTTGCCGGCACCGCTGAGTCCGATTATGCCAAAGATTTCACCTTTATCTATATGAAGGCTTATATCTTTTAGGGCATGAACGGGACCGGCTGAACTATCATAGGTTTTTTCTATATGAGATAGGTCAATCAAAAAAGTCACATCCTTGATTATGGTTTGAAATAAATTATGTAAGGACCTTTTCTTTTAAAGTACACAAAATGTACACAAGAGATATTATCCCATTATGCCACTAATCTAGTCAAGTAAAAATGAGACTTATTCAGTATTTACTCAAACCTTACTTAATGTAAGTATGGCTAGTATTATAATTTTTAAAACCTATTATGTCAATGGGTTTTAAAAATATTTATCGATGAAGATTTGTAGGAATTTTTGGAAGTAGATTGAAAGAATTTTTTAGTGATATTAAGTAAAAACTAATTGTTTTGACTTATTTTTTATTGACAAGGTCAAGTACATGGTATAAGATTAGCGTGTGATTGAAATTTTGTAATCAGTACATTTTGAAATATGTTCGATTGTTCAAAAATTCAATCGAATTGAGGCAACTCAATTCTTAATGTGTATTAATGAAAATGGGGGATTGTTATGGTAAAGGAGAAAGCTACGGTTGTCGTTGTTGGCGGCGGAGCTACAGGTGTTGGTATCCTGCGTGACCTCTCGATGCGTGGCATTGATGCCCTGCTGATTGAGAAGCTTGATATGGTTAATGGTGCCAGCTCCCGCTATCATGGCCTTCTGCACAGTGGTGCCCGCTATGCAGTAAGAGACCAGGAAGCAGCAAAAGAGTGTATCGAGGAAAATACCATCCTGCGTCGTATTGGTAAGTCCTGTGTTGAGGCAACTACCGGTATGTTCGTTCAGGTCGAGGGTGATGATCCTGACTTTGTTGATCCTTGGGTAAAGGGTTGTGCTGAGAGTGGTATCAAGACCCGCGAGTTGACGAAGGAAGAGGCTCTTCGTATGGAACCAAACCTTTCCCGCAAGCTGATTCGCGCTTTTGAAGTTCCAGATGGTGCCATCGATGGTTTCCGTATGTCCTGGCAGAACCTTCAGTCTGCTGCCCGTTATGGTGGCCGTTACAAGACCTATACTGAGCTTATAAAGATAAATGTTGAAAGTGGTACTGTAAAGAGTATCACTGTTCGTGATAATGTAACTAAAGAAGAATACGATATTGAATGTGAAATATTGGTAAATGCTGCTGGTCCTTGGGCTGGCAAGGTTGCAGAAATGGCTGGGTTGGAGTGCTCCGTAAGTCCTTCCAAGGGTACTCTGATTGCTTTCAATCAGAGAATTTCCAACCGGGTTGTAAACCGTCTCCGCAAACCATCCAATGGTGATATATTTGTACCACACGGTTCCATTACCATTCTTGGTACTTCTTCAATTACTATTCCTGATCCAGAGGATACCTCCACTTCCTGGGAAGAGGTTGAGGAGCTCATGAAGACTGGTGAGGGTGTATTTGAGCATCTTCGTGATTATCGCATACTCCGTGTATTTGCCGGCTCCCGTCCGTTGTACGTACCAAAGGGTGCTGATGGTGGACGTAATGCCTCCCGTGGCTTCGTGACACTTGACCATGAGAAGGAGGACGGCCTTAAAGGCATGATGACTATTTGTGGTGGTAAATTCACTACATATCGTCTTATGGCTGAGAAGTTCTGTGATGTTTTGGCACCGAAGCTTGGCAATACTGCTAAGTGCCGCACTGCTGAGGAGGATTTGGTTCCAGCAGTATCTGATGCTGATAAAAAGGCTGCCCGCCAATACTTCCCGGCTTATGGCGTAAATCTTGCGGCAACCCGTCTTGGTACTGAGAAATTCCCAGAGGTTGTAAAGACCTTAAAGGAAAATCCAGAGTCCCGTGAAATCATCTGTGAGTGCGAAAATGTTACCATGGCTGAGCTTATGCGCATTGCCCAGGAACCTACCAGTCACAGTATTGCTGATGTTAGAAGAAGAACCCGTCTTGGAATGGGTACCTGTCAGGGTAACTATTGTGCTCTGCGCAGTGCCGCCATTGTCAACAAGCTGTTTAAAAACAAGCTGGAAGGCTGTAACGATTCCCTCAGTGATATGAAGAACTTCCTTCAGGCCAGATGGAAGGGTATTACTCCTGTAATGGCAGGTAAGACCCTCCGGGAAGCTGAAATGACCAGAGGCATGTATGAAGTATTGTTCAATGTAAATGGGGGTAGACGTTAATGAGCAAATCAGATGTAGTTGTTATCGGTAATGGTTTTGCCGGTTTAATGTCAGCTCTCGTTAGCGCTGACCAGGGTAAAAAGGTAACGCTGCTGTCCTATGGTGCAGGTACTTTCCCTCTTAACAGTGGTGTTATTGATATATTGGGTTATGATGATTCCGGCAAGGCTGTAGCAAGTCCTGCTCAGGCAATAGCTGCATTGGATGCTGAGCATCCTTACAAAAAGGTTGGTACTCAGGCTTTGGAGGAATCCGTAAAGTTCTTCCAGGATGTAGTTTCCAGTGAGGGATTCCCTTATATTGGCTCCTTGAACGAGCAGCAGTGGGTTATTACCGGTGTAGGTACTCTGAAGCCTTCCTGCCTTATTCCTGAGTCTATGCAGGGCTCCAAGTGTTTTGATGCTTCTGAAATAGTTTTAGTGGGCATCAAGGGCTTGAAGGACTTCTATGTTGATATGGTTGCTGAAAACCTTGCCAAAGAGTTGGGTAACGATAAGAAATATACTACAGTAATCATTGATATTGACCGTAAGGGCGCTAGAGATCTGACCACCAGAGACGTTGCTTATTGGTTGGACAGTGAGGCCGGCTACAAGGACTTTGTTTCAAAGCTTAAGGGCCATGCAGGCGCTGGCAAGGTTATTTTGGTGCCTCAGGTTCTTGGAACCAAGGGTAACACCGTATATAAGAAGATTGTTTCCGATTTAGGGTGTCCGGTAGTTGAAACAACGGCTATGCCACCTTCTATCAATGGTCTTCGTCTCCGTGATGTACTCCTGAGTGCTTTAAAGAAAAAAGGTATTCGGGTTATTGAAAACTGCAAGGCTGAAAAGGCTGATATTTCAGGCAGCAAGGCTGTATCTGTACAGGCTGGCGGTGAGGTGCGTACTCAGACCTACAGTGCTGACAAGTTTATCCTTGCAACTGGCGGCTTCTACAGTGGTGGTATCACCATGCGTGACTTCGGCAAGGCAAAAGAGGTTATCTTTGGCTTGCCTGTTGTAGCGGATTGTGTAGAAGAAAGATGGGTAAACAAGCAGCTTTTCTCTAATCAGAAACAGACCTTTGCAAAGGCCGGCGTAAGAGTTGATGAAACTCTTCGCGGTGTAGATGAGTCTGGTAATGTAGCGCTTGAAAATGTTTACGTTGCAGGCCGTAACCTGAGTGGCTATGATTTCTGCTTTGAGCATTCCGGCAATGGTGTAGCTTTAGCTTCGGCATATAAAGCAGCCAAGGCTTGATTGAAAGGAGTATTATATTATGGAGTTAGAAGAAAGAGCAAGAGATTCAGCTGATAATTGTATTGCCTGCACGTCTTGTGTTGCAGCATGTCCAGTTACTAAAGCTAATCCTGATTATAAAGGACCAAAGCTTGTGGGTCCGGCTCATAATCGTATGCATTTTTCTGATGAGCATGATTATGAGGAATCACTGAAGCTGTGTTCCAACTGTAAAAATTGTGATATAACCTGCCCTAACGGGGTTTCTGTAGCTACGCTGAATATGCTGGAAAGAGCCAAATACTATAAAGCTCATCCAGAGAAGCATACTCAGGCAGATAAAATGCTCAGTCATAACTTCCAGATGGCAGATATGCTAAAGAGCATTCCGTTTGGCAGAACCTGTGCCAATATAGGTATGTCCATTGGCGAGGCCACTGGAATGATGGGCGCTATGGGCATTGCTCCACAGCGTCATTCCCCAAGATTTGCCACCACCTATTTTAGGGAAATGTTTAAGAGCATCAAGCAGCCGGAGGGCTTGACCAAAGAGGTTCTCTTCTTCCCAGGCTGCTACATAGATACAAATGATCCTGAGGTAGGGGTAGCCTTCGTTAAGGTAATGAATGCCAATGGTTACAGGGTTTTGATGGATGACCGCTTTAAGTGCTGCGGTTCACCATTAGTAGTTGGTGGATATCTTGACGAAGCCAGAACCCATGCAGATACAAATGTTGAGGTTATTTCTGAATATCAGAAAAAGGGTATTCCGGTAATAGCCTGCTGTACCTCCTGTTCCTTGATGCTGAAGGCTGAGTACACAGAGCTCTTTGCTGAGGAAAAAATGGCAGAGGCAGCCAAGAATGTATATGATGCATTTGAGTTCCTGACTATTCTTGATGAAAATGGCGAGCTGAAGAAGGCAAAGGCAAAGGGGGATAAGAAGTTCATCTATCATGCTCCATGTCATCTTCGGGCTCAGGGTATGGGCACCCCAGCTGTGGATATACTGAGGGAGATCGGTGTTGACATTGACACTGCTGATGCGGGTTGCTGTGGTATGTCTGGTTCCTATGGCTTCCACAAGGAAAACTATGAAACCTCAATGAAGATTGGTTCTGAGCTCTTTGACAAGATTAATGCCAGCGGAGCTCACAAGGTTGTTTGTGACTGTGGTACCTGCCGTGAGCAGATTAAGCATGGCACAGATGTAAAGACAACCCATCCAATTCAGGTATTGGCAAGGGTATATGAAGGCTAAGGTGAGCCTAGTTAATTTAATGAGATGAGTTCGGCGGATATCATTAAGGGAGATAATGAGGGAGAGTCCAGTGAGGGTCTCCTGCCGCCAGCTCTATCATAGATGTGTTTGCAGGATTTGAGAGAGGTTCTGTAGGCAAATATGAATATTTATTTATAAGGGGGATTTTTTAAAATGGCAAAGAAGTATGTTATGGCGTTGGACGCTGGAACAACAAGCAACAGAGCTATCATCTTTGATGAAAACTCCAAAATCGTAGGTGTTTCCCAGAAGGAATTCACTCAGATTTTCCCACAGCCAGGCTGGGTTGAGCATGATGCTGATGAAATCTGGAGCACAATGACTACAGTTATGAAGGAAGCTTTGGAGCAGAGCGGATTAAATGCTAGTGACATTTCAGCCATCGGTATTACTAACCAGCGTGAGACCGCCGTTGTTTGGGATAAGAACACCGGTCGTCCAGTATACAACGCTATTGTTTGGCAGTCCCGTCAGACTGCTGACATTGCAGATGATCTGAAGAAGCAGGGTCTTACTGAGGAGTTCAAGAAAAAGACTGGACTCACCATTGATGCTTATTTCTCCGGCACTAAGATTACCTGGATTTTAGAGAATGTTGAGGGGACTCGGGCTCGTGCTGAGGCAGGCGATTTGATTTTTGGTACTATTGACACCTGGTTGATTTGGAAGTTGACTGGTGGAAAGGTACATGTAACTGATTATTCCAATGCTTCCCGTACCTTGATGTACAACATCAAGGAGCTGAAGTGGGATGAGCAGCTCCTGTCCTACCTGAAGGTTCCTAAATGCATGCTGCCAGAGGTTAAGCCTTCTTCCTGCCGTTATGGCTTCACTGAGCCATCTATCCTTGGTGCATCTGTACCTGTATCTGGTGCAGCTGGTGACCAGCAGTCTGCATTGTTTGGTCAGAACTGCTTCGAGCCAGGTATGGCTAAGAACACCTATGGAACTGGCTGCTTCATGCTGATGAACACCGGTACTGACATCTATGATTCCAAGAACGGTCTGGTTACTACTATTGCTTGGGGTCTTGACGGTAAGGTAGAATATGCTCTTGAAGGCTCTATCTTCGTTGCAGGTTCTGCTATTCAGTGGCTCCGTGATGGTGCCCGTATGGTTGATTCTGCACCTGATTCCGAGTGGGTTGCCAAGAAGGTTCGTGATACCGCTGGTGTATATCTCGTACCTGCATTTGTAGGCCTTGGTGCTCCATATTGGGATCAGAATGCCCGTGGTATGATTATTGGTATTACCCGTGGTACTACCAAGGCTCATATCGTTCGTGCTACCTTGGAATCCTTGGCATATCAGACTAAGGATGTTCTTGGAGCTATGGAAGCAGACTCCAACATCAAGCTGGCTTCCCTGAAGGTTGATGGTGGTGCTGTTGCCAACAATCTGCTGATGCAGTTCCAGGCTGATATTCTTGGTGTACCTGTTGATCGTCCACAGATTATTGAGACTACTGCTCTTGGTGCAGCATATCTTGCTGGTCTTGCAGAGGGCGTATGGGCAAACAAGGAAGAGCTGAAGACTGCCTGGAAGCTGGATGTTCGCTTCGAGCCTGTAATGGATAAGGCTGAGGCTGACAAGCTCTACAAGGGCTGGAAGAAAGCCGTTAAGCATTCCATGCATTGGTTGGATGAAGACTAATAGGTTTTTGAAAATCCATTAGTCGTTTAGTTATGGATTCATGCCTGGCACCGGTAGCTGATGGTGTCAGTACACTGGGTGTCAGGCTTGAATTATAGTATTTATTCATATTTTTATTTGAAAGAGGGATTAAAAAATGGACAATTTGTTAGGCGAGTTCATGGGAACTATGGTTCTGATGGTGTTTGGTTGCGGTGTTAATGCAAATATGACATTGGCAAAGACCTGCGGTCATGGTGGCGGTTGGATCTGCACAACTACTGGATGGTGCTTTGCTGTGCTCTTTGGTGTTTACACTTCTGTTGCTTTGGGTGCTCCTCAGGCTGACTTAAACCCATCTGTTACAATCGCTAAGACCTTGGCAGGCGTTTATACCTGGGGTCAGTTCTGCGCTACTTCCATCATTCAGATTCTTGGTGGTATTGTAGGTGCTATCATCGTTTACATTGCATATCTCCCACATTGGGCAGAGACTGAAGGCAGCAAGCTGGGTGTATTCTCCACTGGTAACGCTGCTGGTAACCAGATGACTGGTTTCATCGCAGAGCTTATCGCTACCTTCTTCCTGATGTTTGGTATTTGGTGTATCTTCTCCAAGAACGTAGGCGGCGAGCTTGGTCTTGCTCCTGGCTTTGGTCCATACCTTGTAGGTATGCTCATCTGGGCTCTTGGTCTTTCCCTTGGTGGTCCTACCGGTTATGCAATGAATGCAGCTCGTGACCTTGGTCCAAGAATCGCACATGCAATTCTGCCAATTCCTGATAAGGGTGACGGCAACTGGGGCTATGCTTGGGTTCCTGTTGTAGCTCCACTTTGTGGTGGTGTATTGGCTTACGTAGTAGCAAGTGCTACTGGTGTAATTTGATAGGTTGCATATTATAGGCAAATAAATAGAAAAGACTGTCGAGCTGAATGTTTGTTGGTGCGGCAGTCTTTTTTCTTTATATCCATATACTAAATTAATTTCTAATGATATAATATAGCAGTGATGTATTTACATGAAGCTCTGGCTGACTACGTCTCTGGTTTGTGTTTGCTTGGATTTCAGTGTAAATGTTAGGAGGATAATACATGGAAAATAGTCAGAAAGCAAGAATAAAGCTAATTGTTTCCTTGGTGGCAATTTTTTTAGTAGGATTTATTGGATACAGCCTATATAGTGATTCACTGGAAAACGATTTCAAAAATATTTCCACCACGGAAATTGAACGGGTTGGAGATCCATATACCGGCTACTATCATCGGCCGGGGTGCCCGAAGGCAAAGAGTATTGTGAAGGTAGTTGATTTCAACAAGGGAGCAACTGCCGAGGAAAATAACAAGCAGGCGAAGGAAGAAGGCTTCCTTCCATGCAAGCGCTGTCATCCAGATGACTAATGTTTTGAACCCTTGAGTTTCAAGGGTTCTTCCTGTTTTATCAAGGGGAGCTTTTATGGCAATAAAAAAACCTACACCGCCAACCCCTCCCACGGCACCGATATCGCCAAAGGGCGATGAGGATACATCCTCAACAGATACTGGTGATTCATCGGGAACCGCTAATGAGGTGGGAGCAAGGGATTTTGGTGTACATATAACTATTTCTTCGCCAGAGGATAAGGGAAATAGTCAGCAAAATTCTGAGAAAAAGGAGACGACAGCCCCTACTGCGGGCACAGATCAAAGTGGTAATACCAGCGTCACGGGAGAAGCCGCGCCTGTCCAGGCTGTACCGGTGCAAACTACGGAAACAAATCAACAGCTTACGACACAGGTTCAGGAGGATGGGCAAAAAATTCATATAGCCAATAATGATTCAATGGTTGGTCATATCAGCATTTGGCCCTTTGTGTTGATTTTTATTATGGCATTTTTGGGATTTACCTTTTTGAATATGAGGAAAAATAAACAACTGAGACATACTATTAAAGCAGAAAAAAAAGAAAATTTAAAAGGCTCAATGCTTAAGGAAAACCAGAGGGCTGCTTCAAAAAAGGACGATGACTCCCATGGACATTTTGAGATACGGGTGTAGTAACAGTAGTGTACTAAGCTCAATCTGCGTCAAATTTTTTCATTGAAGTGAAAAAATTTGAACAACTGCTTTATTATCGGTATAATGAAGTAGGTAAGCACTTAATTATATGGAGGTTATAAAGGTGTTAGATATTAAATTTGTCAGAGAAAATATAGAGGCTGTTAAGGAAATGCTGAAAAAGAGAAATAACAGCCTGTCACTGGATGGCTTTGAGGAAATGGAAAAAAAGCGTCGGGAAATCCTCAGTGAGGTTGAGACTCTTAAGGCCGAGCGTAATGCAGTATCAAAGAAAATTGGTGCCATGAAGAAGGCTGGAGAAAATACCGATGGTATTGTGGCAGAAATGCAGACAGTTGGTGATAAGATATCCAGGCTTGACAATGAGCTTAGGGATGTGGAGAAAGAGCTGCGGGATTTGATGCTCAGTATTCCAAACATGCCAAAGGAGGATGTACCTTACGGGGTCGATGATACAGACAATCCAGAGGTCAGGAAATTTATGGAGCCTACCAGGTTTGACTTTGAGCCAAAGGCGCATTGGGACTTGGGAGAGGCATTGGATATTATTGATGCAGAACGGGCAGCAAAGGTTACCGGTGCGAGATTCACATTTTATAAGGGAATGGGAGCTCGTTTAGAGCGTGCCCTTATAAACTTTATGATGGATTTGCATGCCACCAAGCATGGCTATACTGAGATGCTGGCGCCATGCATTGTTAATCAGGACAGTATGATTGGTACAGGACAGCTGCCTAAGTTTGCGGAGGATATGTTTAAGCTGGAAGGTCTGGATTATTATATGGTGCCTACAGCTGAGGTTCCTACAACAAACTACCATCGCGAGGAAATAATAGATGGGGCATCGCTTCCTGAATACTATTGTGCATATACCGCCTGCTATAGAGCTGAGGCAGGTAGTGCTGGGCGGGATACCCGTGGACTTATCCGCCAGCATCAATTTAACAAGGTGGAGCTTATAAAGTTTACTAAGCCAGAGGATTCCTGGGATGAATTGGAAAAAATGGTGGATGATGCGGAGGATGTTCTGCGTATCTTGGAGCTGCCATATCATGTAGTATTGCTTTGTACAGGTGACATGGGCTTTACTTCTGCCAAAACATACGATATTGAGGTATGGATGCCAGCCCAAAACTGCTATAGAGAAATATCCTCCTGCTCTAACTGTCTTGATTTCCAGGCTCGTCGGGCAAATATTAAGTTCCGTAGGGAGCCAAACAGTAAGCCGGAATTTGCTCATACCTTAAATGGCTCAGGTCTGGCTGTAGGAAGAACCTTTGCGGCAATATTGGAGAATTATCAGCAGAAGGACGGCTCGATAGTTGTTCCTAAAGCATTGGTGCCATACATGGGTGGAATTGAGGTTATAAAATAAGAAACATAAATTCAGGTGGAGTTTTAAACTCCGTCCGAATTAAGTTGAATTTTATAAATTTTATCAGTTAACTAAAATTATTTGGCCTGCCCCCAGGGCAGGCTATTGTTTTAAGGGGGTATTTTTATGGCAAGTCGTGGGGTATGGGCAGAAATTGATTTGCAGGCCCTTGAGGATAATATTAATAATATCAAAAGCTGTATAAAGAATAATGCAAAATGGTGTGCTGTGGTAAAAGCAGATGGCTACGGACATGGAGCTATTGCGGTGGCGCGGAAGGCTGTAGAGCAGGGGGCAACGTATTTGGCAGTGGCAGTTTTGAGTGAAGCCATTATTTTGCGAGAGGCAGGATTTACTACTCCTATTTTAATTTTGGGGGCAACACCTAATGAACAGGCTGGTGAATTGGTGGATTATGATATAACTCAGGCAGTCTTTACAATCGAGCAGGCTAAGGCCATATCAGCGCAGGCAACTAAACGAAACAAGCAGGCAAAGGTTCATCTTAAAATAGATACGGGGATGCACCGTATAGGGGTACAACCAGAATCAGCAGGGGATTTTGCCAAAGGAATATCAGTAATGCCAGGAATAGAGCTGGAGGGTGTTTTTTCACATTTTGCTATGGCTGATGCTGAGGATAAAGCATATGCCAATAAGCAGCTGGCTGCATTTAAACAGGCAATATCAAATATAGAGGCAGTCGGAGTAACCATTCCTATAAAGCATATAGCAAATTCTGCGGCTATTTTGGAAATGCCGGAGGCTCATTTTGATATGGTACGGGCCGGAATTATTTTATATGGGCTGTGGCCATCACCTGAAGTAAAACAGAATATAAAATTAAAGCCATTGATGAAGGTATGTGCCAAGGTGGCATATTTGAAAAATTTGGCCAAGGGAGAGCCTGTGAGCTATGGCTGTACATGGAGGTCGACCAGAGACAGCATTATAGGAACCCTGCCAGTTGGATATGCTGATGGATATACACGGATGCTAAGTGGCAGGGCTCAGGTTGAATACAAAGGGCAGCGGGCACCTATAGTAGGACGTATTTGCATGGATCAGTGCATGGTGGATTTAACTGATATTGATGGTATTAGGCAGGGAGATGCAGTGACATTATATGGTTCAGAAAATTTGACTGTGGATGAAGTTGCAGCTTGGCTTGGAACAATAAACTATGAGCTGCCTTGTATGCTGAACCGCCGTGTGCCTCGGGTGTATAAGGAATAAAAATTATTTTAAATAATTGTTGACAAGACCTAAAAAATAAGTTATATTATACAAGCTGACTCGTGAAGTCAGTGGTGTTCTTTGAAAACTAAACAATGCAACAGGAATCATGCACACATGATTCAAGCCAGATGATGGAGCAACATCCAAGTGATTGGATATTGCTAACATACATAATAGTTTGTGCAAAACTATGAAATTCCTTTATAAAAAGGTAATTCAAA
>JAFVER010000099.1 GCA_017475925.1 Anaerovibrio sp.
ATCGGCTTTGCATCTTGGATGCCTCCGTAAAGCTTAGGATTTATTCGACTATGATTCAGTGGGAGTTAAAAGCTCCCACTGAATAAGTCTCATTTTACTAGTGGAATACCTCATCCATCGCAAGTGGTCTCCCCCTTCCAAAAAGGGGAAGGCAAGAACTACCTGCTTGATTTCACTAAGTACCAAGGCAAATAATGTCAGCTTATGGACAATACACAAGCGTTTATTAGTAGTTTTTTTATATGAAAATTAAATTATAAAAATTAAACAATTAGATATAGAAAGGGGCTTTGGTTAATGGAAAAGGAAGAAGCGTTAAAAAATGCGCTTAAACAGATTGAAAAGGATTTCGGCAAGGGGGCCATTATGCGGCTTGGTGATGCCGCCAAGGATATGAATGTGGAGGTTATTCCTACAGGTATTTTACCTTTGGATATAGCTTTAGGTGTAGGTGGCATACCGCGGGGACGAATTATTGAAATATTTGGGCCTGAATCATCAGGAAAAACAACTGTTACCTTACATATGATTGCTGAGGCCCAGAAAAACGGTGGGATTGCCGCATTTATTGATGCTGAGCATGCCCTGGATCCGGTATATGCCAAAAAGCTGGGGGTAGATATTGATAATCTGCTTATTTCCCAGCCGGATACCGGAGAGCAGGCGTTGGATATTGTGGAGGCATTGGTTCGCAGTGGGGCCATAGATATTATAGTTGTAGACTCAGTAGCCGCCCTAGTCCCAAAGGCTGAGATTGAAGGGGATATGGGAGATGCCCATGTTGGTATTTTGGCTCGCCTCATGAGTCAGGCTATGCGAAAGCTTACCGGTGTTATCAGTAAATCCAGGACAACGGCCATTTTCATCAATCAGATTCGTGAAAAGGTTGGTGTTATATATGGTAATCCTGAAACAACCACTGGTGGTCGGGCTCTGAAATTCTATGCATCAGTTCGTCTGGATGTTCGTAAACACGACCAGATAAAGCAGGGAACCAATGTTATTGGCAACCGGACTAAGGTTAAGGTGGTTAAAAACAAAGTAGCGCCTCCTTTTAAGGTAGCTGAATTTGATATAATGTATGGTGAGGGAGTGTCCCGTGAGGGAAGTCTTATTGATATTGCTTCAGATTTGGATATTTTACAAAAGAGTGGCTCCTGGTATTCATATAAAGGCAATCGGTTGGGACAAGGAAAGGATATTGTTAAGGAGATTTTGCGAAATCAGCCGGAGCTGTTTGCCGAAATCGAGGATGCCCTTCATGAAATGCTAAAGGATGAGGCAGTAATGCAGAAGCTGACTTCTCCAAGCAAGAAGAGCAAAACAGTAGGTAACGATGAATAAAAAAAGATTTTCCACAAAGCCATCTGCGAAAGCTAAAGCGGTTGAGCTGCTGTCCAGAAGCGATCAAAGCGTGCGACGCTTAACGGATAAATTGGTTCGTAGAGACTATGGTGAAGAGGAAATTCAGGAAACTATAGAATGGCTTCAGGCGAAGCGCTTTATCGATGATGAAGCAGGCTGTAAACGTCGATTTGATAATTTTTATGAGTCGTCTGACTACAGTGTAAAGCAGATATGCGCAAAGCTTATGCAAAAGGGGTATCCAAGTGATATTGTTTATTCCTGTGTGCCGGACGAAATATATGACGTGGAGCTTACCAAGGCTGCCAATGTTTTGCGAAAAAAATACAAAGCTCCTGCTGCATATCAAAAAATGATGCAGTATTTGTATTCCAAGGGCTTCAGCTATGAGGCGGCCAGAGACTCTGTTGAGCAGTATTTAGCTGAAGGAGATAATACATAATAATTGTAATAAAAATGTTTTGTGTGACGCATATTATTGCCTTCCCTCCCTCTATTTTGGGAGTATTAATATTAATGAATAATAGACAGAAAATTTTTGTGTGACGCAAATTCTTGCCTTCGTTCCCCCCTTTTCGGGAGTATTAATATTAATGAATAATAGACAGAGAATTTTTTATGTGACGCAAATTCTTGCCTTCCCCTTGAGGGGAAGGTGGCACACTTTAGTGTGACGGATGAGGTGTAATATATTTTATAAGGAGGATAAATCCCTTGGCAAACGAAATGATACTGGTATTGGATTTTGGTGGTCAGTACAACCAGCTGATTGCCCGTCGTGTTCGTGAATGCAATGTATATTGCGAGGTTCATCCCAACACCTTGAGTATTGATAAAATTAAGGCGATGAACCCGAAGGGGATTATTTTTACTGGCGGTCCTAACAGCGTATATAAGCCTGAGTCTGCTACCATAAGCACAGAAATTTTTGAATTAGGTATACCTGTTTTGGGCATTTGTTATGGCTCCCAGCTAATTGCCCATTTGCTGGGCGGCAAGGTAGATACCGCTCCGGTTAGTGAATACGGTAAAACGGAGGTTGCTGTTAAAAGTTCTTCTTCAAAGCTGTTCACTGGAGTTTCTGAGAAGACCATTTGCTGGATGAGCCATACGGATTATATTGCCAAGGCACCAGCCGGATTTACTGTAACGGCTGATACGCCAGTGTGTCCGGTAGCCGGCATGGAGGATGAAGCAAAAAAGATTTATGCTGTACAGTTCCATCCTGAGGTGCTGCACACTGTTGAAGGCTCCAAGATGCTCAGCAATTTTGTCTATAAGGTGTGTGAATGTGCTGGGGACTGGCGTATGGCTTCCTTTGTGACTACCACCGTTCAGCAGCTAAACGAAAAAATCGGTAAGGGTAAGGCATTGTGTGCCTTGTCTGGTGGTGTTGATTCATCAGTGGCAGCTGTGCTTCTTTCCAAGGCCATAGGCAAGCAGCTTACCTGTGTGTTTGTTGATCACGGACTTCTTCGTAAGGATGAGGGAGACCAGGTTGAGGCTGTATTTGGTCCAGATGGGCCTTATGACCTTAACTTTATTCGGGTAAATGCCCAAGAGCGGTTCTATGAAAAGCTAAAAGGGGTAACTGAGCCGGAAGCCAAGCGGAAAATTATCGGCGAGGAATTTATCCGTGTATTTGAGGAAGAGGCCAAAAAGATTGGAGCAGTGGATTTTTTGGTGCAGGGCACCATCTATCCTGATGTTATTGAAAGTGGTCTGGGAAAATCTGCTGTAATTAAGTCCCATCATAATGTAGGTGGTTTGCCGGACTATGTTGATTTTAAGGAAATCGTGGAGCCATTGCGTCTCCTGTTCAAGGATGAGGTAAGAAAGGCAGGCCAGGAGCTGGGAATTCCTGACTATCTGGTAAACCGTCAGCCATTCCCGGGGCCGGGGCTTGGTATTCGGATTATTGGCGAGGTTACAGCTGAGAAGGTAAGGATTGTTCAGGAAGCGGATGCTATCTATCGTGAGGAAATTGCCAGGGCTGGGGTGGACAAGAATCTTGGACAGTATTTCGCCGCCCTTACCAATATGCGGTCTGTAGGTGTAATGGGGGATTTCAGAACCTATGATTATGCCATTGCCCTACGGGCAGTAATGACCAGTGACTTTATGACAGCCGAAAGCGCCCAGCTTCCATGGGAGGTCCTTCATAAGGTGACTAATCGGATTGTAAACGAGGTCAAAGGCGTAAACCGGGTAATGTATGATTGCACTTCCAAACCACCAGCTACTATTGAGTTTGAATAGGAGTATGTGGCTTACAGGTAATTAGGGAGAACGTAGATTTTTAGGGCATTTAGGCATGGTCAGTCCTATCTAAAAAATCATAAAAAGCACCCTTTGATAACAATTTGATAACAAAAAGTCTAAAAGCTATTATTATCAGAAAATCAAGTGGTTTACAGGTTGGGAAAAATTCACCCCTTGGTCTATTAAGACCAAGGGGCTTTTTGTATAAAGAAAACCACGCGATAGTCGCGTGGTTCCAAAAAGCTTTAGCTATGCGTCCAAAGACAATAAAACTCCTGATGTGTTAGTATTATATCGTGACCTGCCAGTTACGACTAACTAACACATCAGGAGGACAT
>JAFVER010000100.1 GCA_017475925.1 Anaerovibrio sp.
AGAAGGCTGCTCAATGAGCCGCAAATCTTTCATAACGCTCTTAAGTATGTACTGAGAGGTGAAACAAGATTTCATGTACAAAACGAGGGTACAAAGGATTTTGATCTTGTATATATTGATAATGACAAAAAAGCAAAGGGGGATCCCACCTTTCCTGATAGTGACTTTTATCGGGATGAAATAATATATCCACCGTATTATTTTTACGACGAAGCTGATTTGGAGAAAATCAATCTTTATTTGTTAGATGGGTTTGAAGAAATTTTCTTTGAGGATGCTAATGAATATACCATTGCCATAGCTATGCTGGTACTTAAGCATACCTCCCTTGCAGTTCGTTTTAAGGATATCAATGTGTTATTGTTTCCCTGGCTGAAGTCCCAGGTAACAGTTGGTGGGAGCCCATTGTCAGAAAAGGCGGTGTATGTTCAGAAGAACTATTATCCTGACAAAACAAGGACAGACCGGTCCTGCTCCTTGGGGCTGTTTCATTCACTTTTTTTATTGCAATGGCTTACCGAGCTTCCGAAACAGCAAATTAAATATATGGAGCTGTCCATTCGAAGAACTGAGGGAATAGGTAGTATTTTGTCATCATACAGCAGGGCTAAGCAGGCATTACAGCCACATAATATAAAAGTTTTTTTGGAGCCGGGCTGCACTCGATACAGGCATTCTACCCTCAGTAAGTATTTTTTCATTGAAGAAGAACCGAAGGACATGGATGATACCAATACTATTTACGTAAAGTCGTTTAACTGTTTTATTTTGTCATCATTTATTGATAGACTTAAAGCCAATATCGACCTTCAAGCATTAAATCCTGTTTTTTTGCAGCAGCTTCAGGAGTATGCAGATGCGGTAATGGGGGATAAAAAGGTACTGGGTGTTCTTCTTAGAGGCACCGATATAATATTGGCAAATTATGTGGGGATTTATCGCCCCGTGAATATTGATGAGTGTATCCGGATAATTGATGAAAGGTTAAAACAATATAACTACAATAAGATTTTTTTGGCTACGGAGGATGAATCTTATCTGCGGCGTATGCTGGACACCTTCCCCCATAAGATCATAGCTATAGCTCAGGAGCGCCACTCTGGCAAGGAATTTAAAAATGTAAAATATTTATCTGATTTGGAGCAGCTAAAGGGTACTGGTGAAAACTATTATAATAGTGTTGAGGACAATTTAGTTAATTACATTTATGCAATGTATATGCTGTCCAGATGTGAGAGCCTGATAGCAAATTGTATGTGTAATGGGGTAAATCTCGCGGTAGCCTTCAATGAGGATAAATACCTCCGAAAAGAGATATTAAGTGCCAGGTTTTGATTTGAAAAATAAGGCTTAAGTCGGTAGCTGGGCCTACGGGAAGCTTTTCGGCTTCGAACCTTCGCCAATCCCCATGTACACCGTGCAGAGCAGCTTCTGTGTCGGAAAGCCGTTCTTACATTGTGGCTTACATAGGGATGGTGCCCATGGGTCGCCTACGGCAAGAGCTACGGTTCTCCAGACGAAAATTTCCCTCCGGCTCATAAATGTGGTAACGAAGGCGGATGAGGTGCGATACTAATTCGTAATGCTGAATAGTCTTTCTGTTGCGATACTGGTGGATAGTGTATTGTCAAAATATCATTGTGTCAGTGCACTATTCCTACGGGAAGCTTTTCGGCTTC
>JAFVER010000101.1 GCA_017475925.1 Anaerovibrio sp.
AGTCAGGTAGGACGGCAATTTTCCCTTACCATGGATTGCCCATCATTGAAGTATGTGGTAGGTGGTGGGGAGAAGCTGGTGCCCTTTACGCCGGTTTATCCATACATTTTTTCCAATGAATACGGCCCTACGGAGACAACAATTGCTATTACCTGCTACAATATGACGGAGTACGAGGCGGATGTTCCCATTGGGAAGCCTATGGACAATACGGCTATCTATATTGTTGATAAGCTTGGCCACCGCGTTCCTCCAGGCGCTCTCGGGGAGCTTTGGGTGGCAGGGGAGCAGGTAAGCGGGGGGTATCTGAACCGCCCGGAAAAGACCAGAGAGGTCTTTTTACCAAATCCATTTTCACAAAAAATGCATTATGAAACGGTTTATCGTACCGGGGATGTTGTACGATACCGCCTGGACGGAAATATTGAGTATATTGGCCGTCGCGATGGTCTGGTGAAGATTCGGGGCTTTCGGGTAGAGCTGGCAGAGGTGGAGGGAGTAATCCGGGATTTTCCACCAGTGAAAAATGCTGTGGTCATTGCCTGTGATAATCCTGCGGGTGGAAAGTTCATTGCTGCCTATGTGGTGGCGGAAACCCCTATTGATAAGAAGCTGCTTTCGTCATTTATACGGGAGCGAAAGCCGCCTTATATGGTACCGGCGGTTATTATTCAGATTGATGATATTCCCAGAAATCAAAATGGTAAGCTTAATCGGAAGGCTCTGCCTATACCGGAAATCCATGGGGTACATGGAGAATATGTACCGCCGAAAAACGAAACGGAGGCGGAGCTGGCAAAAGGGTTTGCGGTGGCTTTGGGACTGGAACGAGTCAGTGCAGAGGAGGATTTCTTCGAGGCCGGCGGTGATAGCCTGAGCCTGGTGCAGCTCTTGTCGGAGTGTCGGAGGCTACGACTCAATTTCCAGATGGTTTATGAGGGCAAAACTCCTGTGGGTATAGCAAGATTCCTTGCCCAACGGGAGCATAATAAGACAGGGCATAGGGAAGGGCGAAAAACTCACTTCTTTGGACCGTTGCAGGAGCTTCACTACCAGTGGGGAAACGAGCTGGAGGAAGGGTATGGCGTTCACTGCGATGCAACCGTTCACCTGGCCCCGGAAACCGATTTAGAGCGATTGGCTACTGCTGTTGAGGCTGCACTTCGCGCCCATTCCGCCGTGGATGCAAGACTCAGTGTGACAGCTGATGAGGTTCTTCGCTGGCGTTCCGGGGACGGCAAGGATTTTAAGCCACAGATTGTAAACATTTCCCGCAAGGAATACGATATTCTGCGCTCCAAGCTTCGAAAGCCTATGAACCGCCCGGAAACCCGCATGTTCTATACAGGGCTGTTTGCTGTTACGGAGGAGGATGGCAGTGTTAGTAAGGATTTCTATTTTGATTTCCTTCATCCTATCACTGATGGTGACTCCATTGATATTTTCCTGACAGATATTGACAAGGCTTATGGGGGAGCACCGGTGGAACCGGAGGAGTTTAGCATCTTCGATTATTATGATGAAATCGAGGATAGCATGAAAACTGATGCTTATCGGCAGAGACAGCAGTGGAACCGGGATTTCGTCCATTCTTTTACAGAGCGCTTGTGCGAGCTGCCAGGTGATTTGGAGGCCAAGGGAGAGAACGAAACCAAGGCCGTAGTATTGCCGGTCCATGCAGAGCTTGCAATGGTGGATAGATTTACCAGGGATAATGGCATTACCGACGGAACCCTTTGCTCCGCCGCCTTTGGATTGTTGCAGGGGCATAACAATGGTGAGCAGGCGGGGGTAATTCTCACTCTGTACAATGGTCGGGATGATAGCCGTTTTGAGCGCACGATGGGGGCAATCTACCGGCACTACCCGCTATGTGTACGCTGGTCGGATAAAATGACGGCTAGGGAATTTTTGCGGCAGACCCAGGAAAATATAATGCTATGCCGCAGACATGCGCTTTATGAAGGGGATCCGGTTCCTTTAATCACCTCATTTGCCTATCAGGGGGATGATTTGGAGGATGACTTCGAGTTCTGTGGTGGTAAGGCAATTTACGATGAAGTAGAGGATTTTGAGGAAGAAAACTTCAACTTTTACGTTTATCGGAAAAAGGATGATTTTTATGCCTATTTGACCTACAACACGAAGGAATACAGCAATGCCTTTGTTTCCCGGTTTATGGAAAATTATTCAAGGGCATTGCGTGGATTGATAGATGAAAAATCGCCTTCAGAAATTGTGAAGGGCTTTGATAAGAATACAAAGAAGGAGGCTTCGGTTTGACGAAAGCGGTGGATTGTGCCTATTTCACCCGCAGGATGTTCATAAAATCAGTTCTTCCAGCGCCTTTGGCCGGTATCGGACTGGCGCTGGCGGAAATGGGAGATACGATTTTGGTAGGTCATGCCATCGGTATGGATGGCTTGGCTGCCATCGGTTTTACGACGCCCTTATTTCTCGTGGCAACCTTTTTCGTGTTTGGGCTTTCTATGGGTGGTGCCATTGTCTACAGCAATTTTATGCACCAAGGAAAAAAGGAAGAGGCGTTAGGTGTTTTCAACTTCTTCCTACGAACGGCAGCTTTAATCGGTTTTGGCATCACTGTGGGAGGACTGGTTTGGCAGGAGAATTTGCTCATTGCACTTGGTATTTCCCCGGAGGATGGAGTTGTATACGAGCTGACCAAAAGCTATCTCTTTTACATTTTGCTGGGTATTCCTTTTGAGATTTTGATGGAGGTGTTCAGTGCCTATCTTAGAAACGATGATGCGGATACATTTTCCATTGTGGTTCAGACGGCCGCCGGAGCAGGTAATATAATTATCAGTGCGGCACTGCTTTTTTTCTTCGACTGGGGCATTGCGGGCTGTAGCTTCGGATTCTTCTTTTCCAATTTTGCGGCAACGATGATTTCTGTAGCTTACATCCTGTTCCGTTCGGATGGGGAGCTGTCCCTTTGTGGTAAGACAATATCCTTAAGGGAGGCCATAAAGCCGTTACGGCTTGGATTTGCCACAGCCACCGAGTACATTTTTGATGCTGTTTTCACGTTGGTGGTTATTCACTTATTGGCAGACATGGCTGGAACCGAGGGTGTAGCTATATTTAATATTATTGAGAATTTGTCACTGCTATTCATCTTTATGTATGAGTTTATAGGCAAGACCTCTCAGCCACTATTTTCTACCTTCTTTACAGAGTGCAATTTCGCTGAGCTGCATAGGGTATTTCGCTATGGGTTGCTGTATTCACTGCTCTTGGGGGTTTTTGCAACAATTATGGTAATTGTATTTCCCAACATCATCGACTTGTTGTTTGGATTGGATGGTATTGAGGATGTGGCAAAGGTGTACTATGCATCGCGGATTTTCTGCCTGGGGACGATTTTTATGGGGGGTTGCCTGATATTGCAGAATTATCTGCAATCAGAGGAGGATGAATGGAGTGCTTTTCTGGTGGTGTTTATGCGTCGCATTGGTGCCAGTCTGCCACTGGCCTTCATTTTAGAGCCCTTTGGGTTTTATGTTTTTTGGCTGGTTTATCCTCTGTCAGAGGTTGTTACCCTGGTGGTACTGGGACTTTACAAGCGCCGAAAGGGTGAAATGAAGAAGATACCCCGGGAAAGAGTATATAATGCTACCTTTGCGAATGGCTTGGAGGAAGTGTCTGCCCATTTGGAGACCATGGAGCAGTTCGCCATTTCTTGGGGGGCTGACCGCCGAAAATGCAATACGTTGCGTCTTGCAGTGGAAGAGGTATGCGGTATAGCGAAGGAACAAGCCTTAAATAAACCAGCTGAATCAATTTTGACGCAGCTGTCACTGATTGCCCAAGAGAATGGCAAATTCCAGCTGTACCTTAGAAACAATGGAGCTAATATGGATTCACTCCAGTTGAACGATGATTGCCCTATTGTGAACATGGAGAACCAGGAAAAGCTTGGCCTTATCGTTCTAAGGGCGGCAAAAACTCGTGCACGGCAGTTCCTGTACCGTAATTATCACGGATTTAACACCATAATGGTTACGGTATAATTCACCCCTTCTGTCACTTCGTGACATCTCCCCCAGGGGAGACAAGCTCATCGTTTCTTATAGGCTGTATGCCGGCAATTTATCTCTCCTTGCCTTCCCCTCTGGGGAAGGTGCCGAGCTTGCGACGCGAAGCTAGTCCCTTTAGGGGCGAGGCGGATGAGGTGTTCCATTAGTAAAATAGACTTATTCAGTGGGAGCTTTAGCACCTGTTAGCATAGGTTATGGCAACCGGAAGGGGTAGAGCGCAAGCATTCTGTGTTAGGCATTCAACTTGCATATTGTATTAATTATATATGTGGAAAGTATGAATTAAGAAAAAAGGATTGTCCGATTTGAATTTTCATCAAATCAGGCAATCCTTTTTCTTAGGGCGTGTTGATTAATGAGTTCGTCCATATTTGCGGTGATTGGCTGTCTATTGCTAGGCGACAAACCACAGTCATAGTGGTACTATGTCGAGGATTTGTCAACGACGCAAGGACAGTCAAGACCTGTGAAGATGGGCGGATGGAATTAATCAACACGCCCTAATTATTATTATTTTCTAAAGCCAGTAAATTATCTACTGCGGTTTTTAAGTAATCAGCTTCCACTGTTTCAATCTGTCCGGCATCACATTTTGCAGCCAGCCCAGGCTGAATAGGAATACGACCGAGAATGTCCAGCCTGTAATCCCTGGCAATTTCCTCCAAATGGCTTTCACCGAATATTTTATGCTGTTTTCCACAGTCTGGACATTCAAAATAGCTCATGTTTTCTACCACACCTAAAATGGGCACCTTCATAACTGAAGCCATTTTTACGGCTTTTTCCACTATCATGGCTACCAGCTCCTGTGGACTGGTGACAATAATAATGCCATCAAGCTTTATGGATTGCATTACTGTCAGTGGTACATCACCGGTTCCCGGTGGCATATCAATAAACAAATAATCCACGTCATTCCAGATAACATCCTGCCAAAATTGCTTTACAACACCGCTGATAACCGGGCCACGCCATACTACAGGATCTGAGGTGTCCTCTAAAAATAAATTCATGCTGACAACGTCAATTCCACCAGAGGACTTTACTGGATAGGCTCCGGCCTGATTGCCGATAACTTCACCGGTGACACCAAACATTTTTGGTATGGATGGCCCGGTAATATCGGCGTCCATAATTCCTACATGTCGGCCCTTTCGGGACATTGATACAGCCAAAAGCCCTGTTACCAGAGATTTGCCTACACCCCCCTTGCCACTGACTACAGCAATGGTGTGACGGATTTTGCTTAGCTCATTTGGCTCCTCGTAGGAAGATGTCCTGCGGGTGTCATCGCCACAGGTTGTTCCACAGGAACTGCAATCATGATTACATTCTTCTGCCATAAGGCTTGCCTCCTAAAAAACTAATACACAAACATAGCATTTTACACATTAATGACAGCCGTGATCACCACAGGTATGACCACTGCCATGTCCATGATGGTCACAGTGGACGGCCGGATCATATGACAGTCTGCCAGCCAGCAGTGCCTCTACGGCTTCATCGGCGCTGCCCTGAACACCTCCATATAATCTTATACCGGCGTTAGCCAATGCATTTTGGGCACCACCGCCAATGCCGCCACAGATAAGAGTGTCAATATGATAGCCCTGAAGAATACCAGCCAATGCTCCATGGCCCTGACCATTGGTGCCCACCACCTGGGAGCTTATTACCTTGTTATCTTCAATATCATAGATTTTAAATTCACTGGTTTTGCCAAAATGCTGGAAAATTTGACCATCACTATAAGTAACAGCTAGCTTCATGTTAATACTTCCCTTCCTTGTAAATGGACATTGATGATTATTGCGGTGAGCATGACAACAGGGGATTTCCTCCTTGCATAGTGCATACTCGCCACCGACAATTTTTAGAGGGCGACCCTCCACCAGACAGGCAGCCATTCGCTTTCGGGCAGCAGAATAAAGCGCCTGAACTGTGGTTCTGGCTACATTCATTTGCTGGGAACATTCCTGTTGGGTTAGGCCGTTATAATCCATAAGCCGGACCGTTTCATATTCCTCCAATGGCATTAGAACTTCCGGCATATCTGTGGAATTATCACCGGGAATAAATTCCCGTACCCTTGGCAAGGTGCATATTCGCTTCTTTTTTGTGGGTCTGGCCATGTTGTCCTCCTTAAATAAATGATATATGTCAATAATAATGCCTTAAATGACATATGTCAATAACTAGGGTGTGTTGATTTAGTCTGATGAAAAGTGTTTACCATTTGCAGAAATGGTGAAAAGACTTACGCCAAGTTATTTTTTTTTGCAGGAGTGACGGCAATAAATGGAGAATATAATCAATTAGGCTTTTGTAAATGTCTAAGTAGCAATTAACCCACTCTGTCACTTCGTGACGTCTCCCCCCAAGGGAGACAAGCTTATCTATTCTTAGGCTGTATGCTACAACTTAGCTCTCCTTGCCTCCCCTCTGGGGAGGTGGTTGCCATGGCAACCGGAGGGGGTATAGCGTAGTCATTCTGCGGTAGGCATTTACCTAACATAAATAGACTAATTATGTATGTGGGAAGTTTGAGCTATAATAGTAATAATTGGGGGATTTGGCAGATGAAATGGAGAAAAAGGGACGATATCAAGCTACAGCAAGAATTTCGTCTGAAGCCAACTCAAATAATAATCCTCAGCTTTGTACTAATGATTACTATTGGTACTTTGCTGCTGATGCTACCAATAAGCACTACGGACAATCTTGGCCTGCATCCGGTGGATGCGCTTTTTGTATCAACCTCGGCCTCCTGTGTTACCGGTCTTACAGTTGTTGATGTAAAAAATGACCTTACCTTCTTTGGGAAGGCTGTTATGCTGATGCTTATTCAGGTAGGTGGTTTAGGGATTATGACCTTGGGCACCTTGGTAGCTCATGCTATGGGCCATCGGTTTCGGCAGCGGCAAAGTCAGATTTTACAGGAGTCGTTAAACCAGAGCTCCCGGGAGGGATTGTTTTCCCTGATAACGCGTATAATTAAATATACCCTGGTGGTGGAGGGGGTCTTTGCTGTACTTCTGGCCTGGCATTTTTATCCGGAATTTGGCTGGGATTGTATTGGCTATGGGATTTTCCATTCGGTGTCAGCCTTTTGTAACGCTGGCTTTGATATGTTTGGCAACTATGATAGCCTGACCAAGCGGGCCGATGATTTCTTTCTGCTGGGCTGCCTGGGTACACTGATTGTTTTAGGTGGTATCGGCTTTACTGTAATGTATGAGTTTGTCCATTATCACAGCTGGCGTAGATTATCCTTGCATACTAAAATGGTGGTTACTTCTACAGTTTTTTTGATTTTTGGTGGCGGGGCACTTATTTTTGTGGTGGATTCCTTAAATCCTCAGACCCTGGGCAATGTACCACTGGCAGAGCAATGGGCTCAATCCATGTTTACCTCCGTATCCTGTCGAACGGCAGGCTTTAATACCTTTGATCTGGCTCAGGCTACTCAGATTACTCAGCTGGTGATGATTATATTGATGCTGATTGGGGCGTCACCTTTATCCACCGGTGGTGGCATAAAGAGCACCACCTTTTTTATCATTATGCTGTCCATGTGGTCGGTTATTCGTGGAAAAAAGGAAATTGTTATATTTGGTCGTCGGATTACCAATGAATTACGGGATCAGGCTTTTGCTATTTTTACCATGGCAACCATTTGGGTGGTTACGGCAGGAATTATCTTATCGGTGATTGATGGTGAAATTCATGAGCTGGAGGAGGTAGTTTTTGAAGTGGTATCGGCCTTTGGCACCGTAGGCATGGGTATTGGGATTACAAATGAATGGGACATATGGGGAAAGCTTTTGCTGTCCCTTACTATGCTGGTGGGAAGGGTCGGCATATTAACCTTTATGATGTCAGTTGTTACCCAAAAGAGCTCCCGCATAAAATATCCATCAGAAGATGTAATGATAGGGTGAGGTATTATGAACAAGAAAAAACAATTTGCTATACTAGGTTTGGGACGCTTTGGCGCCAGTCTGGCTATAGCCTTGGAAAATATGGGATATGAGGTGTTGTGCGTTGACTTGGATGAAAGGGTGGTAGAGCGACTGTCAGGCACTTTGTCCAGAGTGGTAAGCTTTGATATTCGTGACGCCAAGGCCTTGGCTCAGGTGGGAATCGACAGCTTTGATACGGTTGTTATTACTTCCAAAAATCTGGAGTCAAGTCTTATGGCCACTATGCTGTGCAAGGAACAACAGGTTCCGGAAATCATTGTTAAGGCTATAGATGAGCGTCATGCAGAAATGGCAACACGACTTGGTGCTACCCAAATGATTTTTTCAGAGCGGGACATGGCCCGGCGGTTGGCCAAGCATCTATCATCCCCTAATGTGTTGGATTATATTGAAATAGATGCTGATATAAATGTTATCAGCTTTTATGCCGAGGAGGAATTACAGGGAAAAAAGCTGCAGGACACGGATTTACGTTCTAAATATGGTCTGAATGTTATTGCCATTATCCGTAGCAGTGAAACAATCATTACACCACCGCCGGCCTTTGTATTTCAGGAGGGTGACAAGGTGTTTGCCGTTGGTTCCAGTGCGGCTTTGGCAAAGTTTGAAAATAAATAAGTTTAAAATATTGGAACACCTCATCCGCCTCGCAAGCTCGGCACCTTCCCCAGAGGGGAAGGCAGGAACTACCGTTAAAATATATATGTCCCTAAAAGGAGGTTTCAGAACATGAAAAATACATTTTCATTTCCCATTTCCCGTCGTGAATTTATGAAGCTGGCCGGCGTTACCATGGCAGGAGTTATGGTTGGTGGTAGAGGCTCAACCAAGGCTGCTGCTGCGGAAAAAGGTTCCGCAGCTGTGGACTTCAGCAAGGTGTCATTGCCGGTGCTTTATGATGTGGATGTCTGTGTTGTAGGCGGTGGAGCGGCTGGAACGGCGGCAGCAATATCGGCAGGAAAAAATGGTGCCAAAACTCTATTGGTGGAGCGTGGCATCTATTTGGGCGGATTGGCTACTCAGGGCTGTGTATATCCGTGTATGCCTACCTTTGCCTTTGACAGTGATACACCATACATCAAGGAAGTTAACAAGCGCATGGAGGTGCAGGGAATTTCTCCATTGCTGGGAATCGAAACCGACAAATTTTATGGTGGAGGTGCCGGACAGTATGCCCCGGAATACCTTGTTCAGGTTTACGACGAGCTTTGTGAGGAGGCCGGCGTATCGGTATTGTTTGAAGCATCCCTGGTGGGAGCTGTAGTTGAGGGAGATAAGATAACCTGCTGTATTGTCCAGACCTCGGAGGGGCTTGGAAAAATCAAGGCAAAAACCTTTATTGACGGGACTGGAGATGCGTTGCTCTCCCGTTTTGCCGGTGTTCCAACCGAAAAGGGCTCTGAGAAGAATGGCAGAAATCAGCCTATGAGTCTCCGATTTGAAATGACGGGCGTAGATGTGGAGAAAGCCTATGATTTTTTCTGGAATACATATAATGATGATTGGCTAGATAAGCCGTTTGTTGACAAGATGCATCGTGATGTGGCCGCCGGAAAAACACCATTTTTTGAGTTTGCCAAATGGAAGAAAAATGAATCCTTGTTTAAGGGTGGGGTTTCCCGTGGTGAGCTGACCCAGGATGATATTTTGTATATTCAGGGCTTTGCCGTAATCGGCAAGCCTCATACCATGTCCCTGAACTGCCCGGAGATGCCTCCTTTGTCATTTTCCTCAACAGATGCCATTTCCCGCAGTCAGGCCATATCCTTTGGCCGTAAGATGATGAACCGGTTGGCTGCATTTTTTGTAAAAAATATTCCTGGCTTTGAAAAGGCTTATATCAGTAAAGAAGCCTCAATGGTAGGGGTACGGGAGTCATGGCGCATACGGGGAAAATATTACCTTACAGCTGATGCATATATTAAACGGCAAAAATTTGCTGATGGGATTTGTCGTACGGCTTATCCTATTGATATTCACGATGTAAAGCTTAACCTTGTTGATAAAATGAAAAAGGGTGAGTTTTACGAAATACCGTTTAGAGCCTTAATCGCCGATAAGGTCAACAATCTGTTGACAGTTGGACGGTGTGCCAGCGGCAGCTTTGCTGCTCAGGCTTCCTTCCGTATTCAGCCTACCTGCATGAGCATGGGGGAGGCTGCCGGAATTGCAACGGCCTGGGGCTTAAAAAATAATATACCGGTAGCTGAGGTGCGTTGGGAAAAAATACCAGAGGGTGTACGCAGCTATGTAAGCAAGGGATAAAGGTTGAAGCTATCCTGCACCAGGGCGTGTTGATTAATTTCGTACGCCCTTCTTCACAGGTCTTGACCCTTTGCTAAGAAGCGCGAAGGATTTATTTGACTTATTCAGTGGGAGTCTAAAGCTTCCACTGAATAAGTTTCGTTTTATAAAGTTGGGAGAGAGCTGATATATGAATGGTTTGACGGTAGTGGCTGGTGCCATTGTGATTTTTATCGTCGCTTATATTACTTACGGGCGTTGGCTTGTTCGAACCTGGGGCATAGATGCCAATGCTGTGACACCGGCCAATAAATATGCCGACGGGCAGGATTATACTCCTTTTTCCCGATTTACGGTATTTGCCCATCAATTTACGGCCATTGCCGGAGCTGGGCCGGTGACGGGACCAATTATCGGTGTTATGTTTGGTTGGGGCCCGGCCCTGGCCTGGATTGTGTTAGGTGGAATTTTCTTTGGTGCTGTTCATGATTTTGCAGCCCTATATGCCTCAGTAAAAAATAAGGGGAAATCCATTGGCATGATTATCGACCAGTATATAGGCTATACTGGTCGCCGGCTTTTTTTGCTGTTTGTCTGGCTGTACACGTTGCTTCTTATGGCTGCCTTTGCGGATATTATTGCCAATACCTTTTCCAGTCTGGCCCTGGAGGTGGGGACTAATGCTCCAGGGGCTCAGGCAGGTACCATCACAATCCTCTATATCTTTTTGGCCATGGGCTTTGGCCTGTTTATCCGTAAATACAGACCATCGGAGCCGGTGAAGTTTTTGGTGGCGGTGGCTCTGGTCATTGTTACCTTTACCATAGGGATGAATCTGCCATTATATCTTGACCATAGCTCCTGGCGTGTAGTGATATTCGGATATTGCTTTATAGCCTCAATACTTCCAATGTGGTTTTTGATAGCTCCCAGGGATTACCTTAGCGCTTTTTTGCTGATTGGTATGGTATTATGTGCAGCCATAGGTATTATGGTGGTAAATCCAAGCCTTAATATGCCGTTTTTTGTAGGCTTTCAGGTGGATGGTAAAAGCCTGTTTCCTTTTTTATTTATTACTATTGCCTGCAGTGCCGTATCAGGGTTTCATAGCCTGGTTTCATCAGGCACTACCTCAAAAACTATCAGCAGTGAAGGAGATATGCTGGGAGTAAGCTATGGTGCCATGCTTTTAGAGTCCCTGCTGGGAGTTGTGGCGGTGGTAATCGCCTGTGCGGCAGCCTCCAATGGTGTAATGCCAGAAGGGACACCATTTCAGATTTTTGCCAGCTCTGTAGGCAGCCTGTTTCAATTGTTTGGTCTCAGTGAATCTATATCAGCCTGTGCTATTATCATGTGCCTGGCGGGCCTGGCAATGACTACTATTGATTCGACGGCTCGTATTGGTCGCATGAGCTTCCAGGAAATTTTTCTTCCGGTGGAAGGACAGGAACCGGGTATAATCGCAAAATTATGTATGAACCGTTATTTTGCCACTATATTGACTCTGGGCCTGGCTTATGCTCTATGCCTGGCTGGATATATGAATATCTGGTCATTGTTTGGTGCGGCCAATCAGCTGCTGGCTGCCCTGGTATTGATTACCCTGGCGGTATTTTTGAAGGCCACCGGCCACAAGCGCTGGATGCTGTATATTCCTATAGCCTTTATGTTTGTGGTTACTATGTCGGCCTTGGGAATAAATGCTTATGATTTAATAATGGCGCTGGAGGCAGGAAGCTTTGATTGGGTAACAGATGGGTCGCAGCTGTTCCTGGTTTTGGCCTTAATGCTGCTGGCTATACCATTGGTGCGGCAATGTCACAAGGAAATGGTTCTCCAGGCCATTATTATCGGCAGTGTGCTGTTTACCTTTATTGTTGGTACGGTGCTGACATATTACAATATGGTTTATGAGGAAAAATATACCAATATCGTTCAGGAGGGGGAAATAGATGCCCACAAAACAGCCATTAAGCTTGATAAATATCTGTCAGCCAATCTTTATACAGTGAATTTTTCAGCATACATGCTGGATGAGATGATTAAGGATAACAAATCTGATGCTGAAATGCAGGAATTTTTGGTGGGGCAGTCCAAGGCGGTAAATTATTTATTCCCGGATAATAAAACCGGGTGCTATGGTTATATAAATGGACATTTCTTCAGCGGTGTAGGCTGGAAACCATCCGATGATTATGTCCCTACCACTCGTCCATGGTATAAAGCCGCCATGAACAGTCAGGAAAATACTATTGAATTAATCCCATATATAGATACACAGACCATGCGCTACATGCTGGCCATGAGCAAGAAATTGCAGGATGGAGTCAATGTTATTGCCCTGGATTTGCCGATGCTTCGGCTTCAGGAGCTGACCGATGAAGCAGTTAATTCCGGCCATTCTGATTTTGCTGCAATTTTGGATAATCGACGGGTTGCAGTGGCTTTTTCAGAAAAGAGAATGCTGGGGCAAAAAAATAATAGTATAATCGACGAAATCAGAAATACTGTTGTTGATAAGCTGGAAACAAATGAAACCAATTTGTTTGAAATGAATCTGGAGGGCACTGAATATGTTATTTTTGCCGCTGAAATACATAACGGCTGGTATTGTATTTCCGTGCGGGATGCTTCGGCGGCCTTTGCGCCCCTGAACAGAGTGTTTGTTCTGACTATGGGGGTTATTATACTTATTGCCGTTGTTATTATTGCCTTAATGGTACAGTTCAATAAACGACGCCTGGAGGCTGAGAAGCGGGGTTCTCAGCTGGCCTCCATTGCCGATACCTATGTGTTGCTGTATGAGCTTGACCTTATTGGTGATACCTATTATGCCATTAAATATCGTGAGGCAGATGGCTTGGAATATGCCGGTCATAAAGCAACATCAGCTGCAGTTCAGTCCCTTGGGCAAAGGGGAAGGGATTGCCACAGATTTTTACAAAGGATTGTGGAGGAATTTACCGACGAATCCTGTCAGGAAAATATGCGGGATTTTGTGAATTTTGATAAAATAGAGGAGTTATTCGGTGAGCATGACACCATAGCTATGGAATTTTTGACGACGGAGGGCAACTGGCGACGGGCTCGCTATGTGGTATCAGACCGGTTGGCTGACGGTCGTATAGCAAAAATCATGTTCATCGTTATGGATATAGTGGAGGAAAAACGGGAGCGGGAACGGCTGGTTGATTTGTCAGAACGGGCTATTGCCGCCAGTGAGGCCAAATCCTCCTTCCTGTCTAATATGTCCCATGAAATTCGTACGCCAATCAACGCTGTATTGGGTATGAATGAAATGATACTGCGGGAAAGCGATGATAAAAACATAGTTGCTTATTCAGAAAGCATTAGAACCGCCAGCCTTACCCTTTTGGGCCTGGTTAATGATATATTGGATTTTTCCAAAATAGAGGCCGGCAAGCTGGAAATAATTCCGGTGGAATACAATATCTCTTCGGTTTTGAATGATTTGGTGAATATGGTTAGAGTTCGGGCTGATGATAAGGGCTTGACTCTTGCGCTGGATTTTGACCGTGACACTCCGAGTGTTTTACGGGGAGATGATATACGGATTAAGCAGGTTATTACCAATGTGTTGACCAATGCTGTTAAATATACAGAACAGGGCACCGTAACCTTTGGTGTAAGCTACGAACGGGTTTCCGATGATCCGAAAAATGTTCTGTTAAAGGTATATGTAAAGGATACGGGCATCGGCATAAAGGAGGAGGATGTAAAGAAGCTGTTCAAGGAATTTGAACGAATTGAGGAAAAGCGAAATCGAAATATTGAGGGCACGGGTCTTGGCCTGAATATTACCAAGCGTTTACTGGAAATGATGGGTACATCTCTGCAGGTAGAGAGTGTATACGGCCAGGGCTCTACCTTCTTTTTTGACATAAAGCAGGAGGTTATTAGCTGGGATCCTTTGGGGGATTACCAGATTGCCTATCAGGAAACCTTGGAAAACCGTCATAAATATAAGGAAAAATTCCGGGCTCCTCAAGCGGATATTTTGGTAGTAGATGACAATCCAATGAATCTTATGGTATTTACCAGCCTTTTAAAGTCCACCAGCGTTAAAGTAGACCGGGCTAAAAGCGGTGATGAAGGGGTGTCACTTACCTTTGATAAGATATATGACGTTATTTTCCTTGACCATATGATGCCGGGCAAGGATGGTATCGAAACACTGCATGAGATAAGGGACAATACTGACAATCCTAATATTAGTACCCCGACTATCTGCCTGACGGCCAATGCCATATCCGGTGCCAGGGAGCAATATATTTCCGAGGGCTTTGACGATTATCTCACTAAGCCAATTGATTCCAGTAAATTAGAAGAATTGTTGCTGAAATATCTGCCAGCGGATAAAATAGAGGTGGATATAGGTGATGCAGTCGAGGATAAGAAAAATGAGCAGGAGCTTCCACCTGAACTGGAGCCACTGCGGGGACAGTCCTGGATAAATATCACTACCGGGCTGAAGAATAGTGGGGCAGTGGATGCCTATGTACCGTTGTTAAAAATTTTCTTTGACTCCATGACGGAAACGGAAAATGAGATTAATGGCCTGTATAATGAGGAAAATTGGAAGGATTACACCATAAAGGTACATGCTCTGAAAAGCTCGGCCCGCATTATTGGGGCAACGGACTTTGGTGAGGAGGCTCAGCTGCTGGAAAACGCCGGAAAGAGTGGGGATATAGACTATATTCAGTCTCATCATCGGGCCTTTATGGACAAATATTTGTCATTCCGTGAGCCACTGGCCCAGGTATTTGGTGCAGAAGAGTCAGAGCCAGCCAAGCCGGAGGCTGATGCAGAGCTTATGGCGGAGGTTTATTCGGAGATTAAGGCGGCGGCCATGGATAGGGATGAGGCAATTCTTCAAAGTATCTTTGATGAGATGCAGGATTATGCCATACCGGAAGGTGACACTGAGCTATGGCAGAGCATTGGAGAGGCTGCAGTAAGTCAGGATTATGAACGGATAACAGAATTGATAAACTCAAATGTAGAATAAATTGATGAAAAGAGGATAATACAGATGGGAGAAAAGAAAAATATTACCCTGATAATTTATCAATACAGTGTAATCGTAAAAGGCTTGGAGCGAAAGCTCAAAGATTTGGGGTATGATGTGTTTACTATTGTGTCGGATTTTGGTCATATTAAAGCATCAGCCATTAAAACTGACCTTTATAT
This sequence comes from Anaerovibrio sp., assembly GCA_017475925.1. Lineage (GTDB taxonomy): Bacteria > Bacillota > Negativicutes > Selenomonadales > Selenomonadaceae > Anaerovibrio. The sequence goes on from JAFVER010000101.1 coordinate 15,503, forward strand.
TTTATATCTGCCTAAGCTTGTGCAAAACGATGAGTCGCAAAACGATGCATTGGAATATATTTGCAATGAGGTTTGGGGAACTGGTGTTAAAATGTTTGTTATTGGCGAAAGTGGCGACCATCGGTATTTGTGCTCCCAGCATGCAATATTGGAATGCTATGATTGGTTTGACCGCCCGCTTAATATGGAACGATTTACTAATTCTGTCAAAAAAGCAATGACTGAGCCTATAATTGCTGACGGAAGAAAGCGGATTTTGCTGGTGGATGATGACATGACCTATGCTGAAATGATTCGGGGCTGGCTGAAGGATTATTATCGGGTATACATTGTGACGGCCGGTATGAACGCCATAAGCTTTTTGATACGCAATCGGGCAGACCTTATTTTACTAGATTATGAAATGCCGGTGGTGAATGGCGCCCAGGTTCTGCAAATGCTACGGCAAGAGCCTGCTACCCGGGATATTCCTGTTATATTCCTGACTGGTGTTGGCTCTAGGGAAAATGTGGAACAGGTTTTAGCTTTAAAGCCAGATGGCTATGTGTTGAAAAATACCACCAGGGAGAATTTGCTAGAGATACTAAATAATAAGTTAAAAGATAAATTTTTTAATCACTGATTTATGTTTTAAGAACTTAAACCTCCCACATGGATAATATGTATATGCCAGGTGAATGCCTAACGCAGAATGCTTGCGCTCTACCCCCACCGGTTGCTATGGCCCTACGCTAACAGGTGCTAATGCTTCCGAGCTAAGCACCTGTACAGCGCAGGATTAATTCGACTAAACTTTAGCGGAGCTTAAAGTTTCCGCTGAATAAGTCTCATTTTACAACCACCTCCACAAGGGGAGGCAAGGAGAGAGAAACTAATTTGAGCCTATAAACTAAGATGATCTTGTCTCCCTTGGGGGAGATGTCACGAAGTGACAGAAGGGGTTAATGTCTGCTTATACAATGAAATCTTAGTAAATACAAGCCATAGGCGCAGTATGAACTTAGATTTCATGTAAGGGCGTTTGTACACCATATGCGTGCACTAAGTTTAGACAATACATCTAGCTTTCTACAATTTTCTATGTGGGAAGCTTGAGTTAAGAACTTTGTAGAGGAGTTGGTAACAATGCGAAAACTTGGTAAAGATGCTCTGGAAATAAAACGGGCTGAGCAATCCTTTGACCGTAAGCGTAAAACCGTCGGCATGTTCGGTGCTCCACTGTTGGCCATCCTTGTATTTTTTACCCCCATCGATGGATTAACTGTTGAAGCACATAAGCTTCTTTCCATCATGATACTTGTTTCATTATGGTGGATAACCGAGCCAGTACCCATTCCGGTTACTTCATTAATTGGACCAGTGCTGGCAGTGGTGACGGGCGTAGTCAAGGCTTCAGATGCCTTTGCTGCTTTTGCCAATCCCATGATTTTTCTGTTTATGGGTGGTTTTATTTTGGCTAAGGCCATGATGATTCATGGGCTGGACAAACGGTTTTCCTATTGGCTTCTGTCCATGTCCTGGGTGGGCTCTAATCCCCGGCGGATTTTTCTGGCTATTGGTCTGGCATCAGCCCTTTGCTCCGGCTGGGTCAGCAATACAGCCACTGCGGCCATGATGCTACCAATTTGTTTGGGTTTATTAAGTGCTATCAAGGATATGATGGCAGCCAATGGAAAAAATATTGATTTATCAGAATACAAATATGCTACTGGCCTTATGCTGATGACGGCCTATGCCGCTTCCATTGGTGGAGTTCTCACACCAATTGGCACGCCACCAAATTTGATTATGCTGGGCTTTTTGGATCAGATGGCGAATATTCATATCTCGTTTTTCCAGTGGATGCTTTGGGGTGCCATTGCTATGGTGGTGTATTTTGCCATAGCCTATATCGTATTGATGAGATTGTTTCCGGCTGATGTGGAAAAAATTGATGGTGCGGAGGAATTTATTGCTCAGCGTATAAAGGATTTAGGGAGCTGGACAAGAGCTCAGAAAAACACACTGTTTTGTTTTTTGGTATCGGTAATCCTTTGGGTTACTCCTGGTATTCTCAGTATTGTCCTGGGAACTACTGCACCAGAGTTAAAGCTGTATAATCGCCTTTTCCCTGAAGCCATAGCTGCAATGGCGGGAGCGTTGCTGCTGTTTATTATTCCAGTTGATTTTAGTGAAAGAAAATTTACTATAAAATGGGATGAAGCAAAGGAAGGTATCGAGTGGGGAACACTGATACTGTTTGGTGGCGGTTTGGCCATGGGCTCCATGATGTATAAAACTGGCCTATCTTCCTGGATTGGGGATTTAATTGTCAATAGCTTAGGTGGCAATATTTCACAAATTACCATGGTAGCTATTTTCTCTGTATTGGCCTTGATGCTTTCCGAGCTGACCTCCCATACGGCAGCTACCAATATGATTGGACCATTGGCTATTACTGCGGCTGTATCCGCCGGCCTGAGTCCGGTACCGGTAGCCGTTGGAATAGCTTTGGCTGCTTCCCTGGGCTTTATGCTTCCGGTATCTACACCGCCAAATGCCATTGTATATGCCACAGGATATATTCCTATTACCAAAATGCTGCATACCGGTATTATTATTGATTTTGTTGGTATAGCCTTTGTAACGATTCCGTTGGTGGTTTATTTTGTAACCTGGGTTGTATCACTTTAAAGAATATTACTCAAGTATAAGTTACATATTTATGCGTGGTGTGGTATAATGTTGGCGTTTAGTGAGTATCGTTTCTGGTAAACAATAAATAAGGAGAGAGCAAGTCATGAAATTAGTGGTAACTATCTTTGGTAAGGACCAGGTGGGCATTATTGCCAAGGTTAGCGGTATACTGGCTACCAAGCAGGTGAATATAACAAGTGTAAACCAAAATATTGTTGATGGTTTTTTTAACATGGTTATGATGGCTGAGCTTACTGACAGCAGCGTGAAGCTGGCCGATGTTCAAAAGTGCCTCAAAGAAAAAGGGGAAGAAATGAATTTGGAAATAAAGGTCCAAAACCAGGAAATATTCAATATAATGCATAATATTTAAAAATGTGTATTATAACTCAAACTTCCTACATGTATAATGTGCATATTTACGCCAGGTGAATGTCTAATGCGGAGCGCTCTCGCTCAAGACATTTTGCCTAGTGGAACTAAGTTCAATCTTCGTATAGCTCGATTTTACTAAGTACCAAGGCAAAATAATGTCCGCTTATAGACAATGCACCTGGCTTTCTAAAATTTTCTATGTGGGAAGTTATAGTAATAATTCAATTTTTTTGGGGCTGTTGTATTTTTTATCCGATGCTAACGGGTGCTAAGACTCCTTCCTCTTAGGTGGGAGTTAAGCACCCGTAAAGCCCTGGGTAAATTCAACTAAATTCAGGTGGAGTTAAAACTCCATCTGAATAAGTTATCATTTATCGATGTGGAGGTATGTTAAGTGATTACCTTTGACAATATTTTAGAAACAAATCGTATGATTACAGAAAACAAGCTGGACGTGCGGACAATCACCATGGGAATTTCTCTTAGGGATTGTGCTCATCCCAACATCAGTCAGTTCTGTAAAAATATATACGATAAAATCACCAAAAGTGCGGAGTTTTTGGTAAAAACCGGTGAGGACATTGAGGCTCAGTATGGTATTCCGATTATTCACAAACGAATTTCGGTAACGCCTATTGCCATTGCAGCTGAGGCCTGTGAGACTGATTCCTATGTACCGGTGGCCGAGGCTCTGGACAAGGCCGCTAAAGAGGTAGGCGTCAATTTTATTGGTGGGTTTTCAGCTCTTGTGGAGAAGGGCTTTACTAATGGTGACCGGATTTTGATCGAGTCAATTCCTCAGGCGTTGGCAACTACCGATGTGGTGTGTTCTTCCGTAAATCTCGGCTCCACCAAGGCTGGTATAAACATGGATTGTGTACGGCAAATGGGGGAGGTAATAAAGCGAACGGCTGAGTTGACCAGAGACCGGGATGCCATTGGCTGTGCCAAGCTGGTGGTATTCTGCAATGCTCCTGGGGATAATCCGTTTATGGCTGGGGCCTTTCATGGGGTAAGCGAAGCTGAAAAGGTGGTCAGCGTTGGAGTAAGTGGCCCAGGGGTTGTGAAGCACGCTCTTGAGGACCTAAAGGGGGCTGACTTTACAGAGGTTGCCGAAACCATTAAGAAAACTGCCTTTAAGATTACCCGGGTGGGGCAGCTGGTGGCCCGCGAAGCCTCCCGTCGTTTGGGAGTGCCTTTTGGTATAATTGACCTGTCTCTGGCTCCTACTCCGGCAGTGGGAGATTCAGTGGCAAATGTCCTGGAGGAAATGGGGCTGGAAAGCTGTGGCGCGCCGGGGACTACCGCGGCTTTGGCTCTTTTGAATGATGCC
>JAFVER010000102.1 GCA_017475925.1 Anaerovibrio sp.
CATATTAATAAACTCAATAACATTAATTATAATTATTTACAAATTTTATAAATAATTATATAATGTATTATATAATTATTATCTAACCTATTTTATCATTTATAGTATATGTCGACCTAAGCCTGAGAGAATTTATCTTCTAAGTGATTTAATTGGTATGGTATAATGTAGGCAGGAAAAAGAAATGGATATCGAACATATTAAGCAACGTTGTAGAGATGGCCTAATAGCTATGTCTCTACATGTAGAAAAACGCATGATAGACCGGCAAATAACCAGAAAGGAAATTGTCGAAGTAATCTTACAGGGCGAAATTATTGAGGAATATCCAAATGATTGGCCACATCCCAGCTGTTTAATTTTTGGCTGCACAATCAATGGCCGATACTTACATGTTGTAGTGGCTATCGAACCACTACTATTGAGATTGGTTACAGTATACGAACCTGATCCGGAGATATTTCCTGACATGAAACACAGACGAAAGGAGTGACTGGCTATGGAAAAAACTTCTTGTGGCATTTGTGGTGGCAATGTTGTTCAGACAACAACTACTTATCATAGTGTATTGGCCGATGGTACTGCTGTTGTTATTCATGGTGTACCATGTTACCGTTGCACTCAGTGTGGAGAAGAAATCTTCCTATTCAGTACTCTTGATAGGATAGATGAAATCAAAAAAAATCTTGGTGGCAAAAAAGAAGCATTTTATGCGGTAGCTTAATTTTAAAAAAAGCCGTTTATTGATATTGGACCTGTCCAACGAGCAGGTAGCATATCATAAACGGCTTCTTTTTTATATTTTTTTTACTCATCGAAGAATTCATTTTCCACTGCCATACACAAAGCGTGGTAAACAGGCAGATGAAGCTCCTGAATCTTGTAGGTTTCCATCTCCGGAACGCAAATAGCAATATCACAAATCCCCTTCAGCTTGCATTCCCTTCCCCCCAAAAGGCCGATGGTTTTAATACCTTTAACTCTGGCCATTTGCACGGCATAAATTACATTGGCAGAATTACCGGATGTGCTTATACCAATAAGTACATCCTCTTTTTTTCCAAGACCCAATACCTGCTGAGCCATAGCCAAATCTGGGGCCTGGTCATTGGCAAAGGCACTGTTCAGGGCCACAGCATTCATCAAAGACACAGCTGGCAAGGCTCCCTGAAGATTATCCCGCAGATAATCCGCCTCATTGGGGCATACCTCTTTCATCCTGGAATATAACTCATCATCAATGGGACGCTTCAGGATAAACCCCTTCATCAACTCCCCCACAATATGCTCCGCATCAGAGGCGCTTCCACCATTACCACAGGCAATCACCTTGCCACCCTTGCTATAAGACGCACAAATGGCCTCCACAGTCTCCTGAATGGAGCTGCGGCACACATCCAATGCAGGATAACGTTTAACTAAATCATCAATCATATTTAAAGTAGTGTTTTTCATATTTCTCACCTCGTAACAATTTCTAAATTATATGTATGAAATTGCTGGGGAAGATATATACGGACATATTTTACCTTGGTACTTAGTGAATTCAAGCCAACGGCGCCAAATGAGCTTAGTACCACTAGGTAAACTAGAGAGCGCGAGCGTTCCGTATATACTTTCCCAGCTATTCCCAGCTATTTACTATTATTAATAAGCTTCTGAAGCTCCCGCACCTGATGGAGATGAGTCTCATAATCCAGATCATTGGCATCGTACTGCATACGCTTCTTCAATTCGTCTATACGCTTCTGTAGCTTTTCCTTAACTTCCTGACTAAGAGCCATGGATTCTACCACCTTTTATTTTTATCTAACACATTATAACGTGTTGTACAAAAAAATAAAAGAGTGCCGTCAAAAGACGACACTCTGAAATATCTCCCAGCTTATTGAGCTTATTCCTCACGGAAACGATCTACAATACAAGCACAGGCTGCATCACCGGTAATATTAACGGCGGTACGGAGCAAATCAAAGATACGGTCTACACCAAAGAGGATTGGCAATGCCTCGATTGGAATACCGGCTGCTACCAGTACTGCAACCACCAGCAGGGTAGGACCAGGTACACCGGCCTGGCCAACGGCACCTAAGGTAGAAGTAATAATAATAGCAATATACTGTCCAAAGCTCAGCTCCATGCCAAACATCTGAGCAATAAAGGTGGCTGCCATTGCATAGTATGCCGCATTACCATTCATATTAATGGTAGCAC
>JAFVER010000103.1 GCA_017475925.1 Anaerovibrio sp.
AGACGTAGCCTTTGCCACATAATCTCTGATGATTATTGTAGCATCAGGGAATCCAGTTTAATAGAACGATATTAAGTTGTAAAAATAAAATAAGCTTTGTAGACAAGGCGGATATCTTGCTTACAAAACTTATTATACGAGTTGAGGTGATAATGGATGAAGTACGAATTTGCTGATGAATTTTGGAAGCTCACAACCTTATCCGCAACGATGAAGATGAGCTGTATCGGCGATACATTATATTAAAGAGAGCACGGGAAAAAAGCGCAGGCTGTAAATGATACCTGCGCTTTTATGTGTAATTAACTCAAACTTCGCACATAGATATAACGGTAAAATCAAGGTGCAATGCCTATAAGCAGACATTATTTTGCCTTGGTACTTAGTGAAATCGAGCTATGCGAAGATTGAACTTAGTTCCACTAGGCAAAATTTATGAGCGCAAGCATTCTGCGTTAGGCATTCACCTGGCAGAAATATATCAATTATGCATGTGCGAAGTTTGAGTAATTAAGATAATCGTCTTGCTTTCAGCAATTTTTCAATTTCCTCAAAATGCCTGCGGATTTCTTTTTCCATCTCATCAGCTTCATTTCCGATATACTTGGCATCTTCAGGCTCCTTGGCTGCCTGCTTTTTCTTGGTTTCCTCCGAAATGGTGCCCACCGCCTCTACCACTATACCTACCATTACATTCAGCAAGGTAATGGAAGTAAGGAGAATGAATACCAGGAAATATATCCAGGCATAGGGATGTATTTCCATTATGGGCCTGGCTACCGCCGTTGCCCAGGATTCAAAGGTCATAACCTGAAACAGTGTGAACATGGAGCCACCAACCCCGCAAAACAGCTCCGGGAAGGTATCACTATACAGGGCACTGCCAAAAACTGCAAAAATATAAAATATAATGAACAAAAGCACCAATGCCCAGGACATGCTGGGTATGGCCTTTAACATGGCTGAAACCAATATCTGAAGCTCAGGAAATTCGGCCAAGGCCTTCAGCAATCTAAAAATTCGAAATGCCCGTATAATAGATACACTGGACGAAATAAAGATTATGGAGCTGGCTACAACAATGAAATCAAACACATTCCAGGCTTCTGACCAGAAATTTTTCTGATAAACCAGCAGCTTGGCCACCAGCTCTATTACAAATATCACCAAGCAAGCCTTATCCACAGCCTCCAGCAGAAAAATCTGTTCCTGTGACAATGACTTGTCTGTCAATATACCCAATACAACTGCATTTAAAATAATAACAAAGGTAATTATTTTCTGAGTGTGCTTCCAAGCAAGACCCTTTTCCAGTACATTCACACTATCCCTCCCATGAAAAAGCTTGGCTGCGCCGGCCAGGCAGGCTTCCTTGACTTGCACTAAAATCAAGCGATCCTTGTTGACTCGTTTTCATTAAGTGCTGTTATCAAAAAGTGACGCGTCAGCAACGCGACCCTTTTCGGCATTTCCAATATTATTGTGCTATTACCTCTTGGTTACCCAATGCTGCGTTATGCTCATTGACCCATGTATAGCCAAGATATGCCCCAATCGCATCACCTATCAGACTGCAAAGAGGCATTTCCAAAAGTACATTCAATCCTACATTAAGGACAGTTAGTGCCAAGAAAGCAAGCAATCCCTTTTTCCAGCCCCCTGAATATGGCAAACCAATCAAAATAAACCCAAGTATTGCACCTAGTATTGGACTTTTTTTCTGCATATTGACAACTCCTTGTTGAACCTCGTAAACGTCACCATCCTCGGTAACGATTACATCGCCGGACTCAACCGGCTCATTTACGATAATTACCTCTTCTTCATCCAGCATAGTCAGCTCAGTAGCCATACCTATCAAAGAAGCGGCACCGGCCATATTGGCACCTAAAGCAAATACCATAGCTGCCAAAATCATACCAAATTTTTTCAAGCTTATAATCTTATCTCGAATATTAATATTTTTCTCATCGTCATACCATGACAGTGTCTCATAAAATTATAAAATTACAAATTTATAAACCGTTTACAAACTTCTTCAGGCCTTCTACGTCAACCGGAGCCCAATACATTTTGCCATCGTCCCCCTGAACGATTTCGCACTTGCACTCATAGGTCTGCCCCATATTCAGTGGGAACTCGTTGATGTAGTTATCAATACACTCCATAGTGGCCTTCTGGAAGTCAGGATCCTGCTTGAACTGCTCCACAGTATAGCCGTTGGCCTGCAAGGCCCCCAATACAACACCAAGAGCAATAATATCCTCATTAGTTTCTGCCAGCTTTGCCGCCCCTGCATTATCAAGAACATTGGCTGTAACCTCAACTACAGGATGCTCAGCATCATCCTTTTTAATCTTGGTCTTAATCTGCATCGCACCCTTCATCTTAGTGATATATGAAGCCGTTACATTCTCAACATTGGCATCATTCAGCGGGAACTGAGCAAACGCCTTCAGCAAATCGCCAATTATTGCCTTCTGAATTTCCTCCTCCTGTTTCTTGGTCATGCCAGTAGCCGCCATGCTATCAGATACACCGTAGGCCATTATCTCAGCATATCCCAGAACAGCCTTGTCAGCACTGTCCTTTGGCTTCTCTGTACCACAGCCTGCCATAGCAAAAATGGCAATCACAACCACCAAACCTAACAGTAATTTTTTCATCATGTTGTTTTTCCCCCCTGAACTTGAATAATATCTGCTATCATGGTATTTTCTATTTAGGGAGCTGGGGTAATAACGTCCCCCCCTAATAGATATTTTAATTCTATCAATGAACAACTGTTTTTTCAACGGATATGCAAAAAGTGGTCGATTTTTGCAAAAAGTGGTAGTTTATTTTTTAATCGTGGGGTATTTATGAATACATTGTTTTTTCTGCTGATAATTTTGATTATTCTGTTACAGCTTTCCCATACGTATCTGAGATTTCTTGCCTTCAAAAAGGAATTATCTACAAAACAAATACACCGGTTATGGCATTGGCTCATTGGTTTGGCTATGGTTTGTCTCGTAGCTTACAGCAGTATATTTTATGCCTGCAGCTTCAGCGTTGCTTCGTATAAATCATTTCTCATGCTGGGCTGGATTCCCTATTTTGTAATATTTATATTTCTTATTCCCTGCCATATTTCCTTACATATTTTCGTTATTGGCATATCCTCCCTTTGGAGTTTTTTTCTTCACAGTATTTGCAGCGCCATTATGGTATTATTTTTTTAGGGACATACCTTATGAAATACTACTGAATTTACATACCTTGACCAATCTTCTTTTTATTATTGCTCTCCTTCCTTGGGAGCGTCGGCTTTTTTCCCGACTACTGCCATCAAAGGAAATTTTTAGGAAGCAAATCGGTATATACATCGCCAGCCTGCCTATATCCATTTTTATTGCCAACATAATAATGACCATTGACGGTGTTCTTTGGCATTCCTGGGAAGAACGGCTGTCAAGATATTATATTCCGGTGGCTATGATATGCTGCTATCAGTATGTTCAGGCTACAGCCAGGCGTTACAATGAAAACAAGCTGCTTATTTTAAATAACAAGCATTTAGTGGATGAAAAGATTGCATTAGAAGAGCATCGCAAGCTTTTACAAAACAACAGAACGAAAATACTGGAATTTCGCCAAAGCCTTTTGTCAGACTACGATCAGCTTTTAGAGCTTATTAAAAACAGTGATATGGCTACTGCCAAGGACTGGGTAAAGCAAAAGGAGCTTGATATTCCCTCACCCACTGTCATGGCATATTCAGCTTCACCAATTATCAATACCGCTATTTCCATATATCATTCGCGAAGTCAAAGACTTGGCATAAAATTTTCTCATAAAATAAATTTACCAAAAAATTTAAAAACTGATGAAAATGATTTAAGTATATTGATTTCCAATCTGTTGGAAAATGCTATACAGGCCAGTATAAAAGAGCCTGGTACACCTGAAATTTCATTCACCCTACAGCACATGGAAAAACAATGTGTCCTTGCAATTACCAATCCTTGTTCATCCAGCCTTGACCTGGACAATGATGGCCTGCCTCACAGCACCAGACAGGGCCATGGTATAGGGATGGTTTCCCTAAAAATGTTTTTGGATAAATACAAAGGCTATGCTACCTATACCCAAAGCGATGGTTTGGTAAAGCTGTTCATATATTGGAAGGATGAAATACCATGTTAAACTTTTCCTTTGCTTTTTTAGCTACAATCATTCATATTGCAGGTGCATATTTTCGCTATTTACCCTTTGCCGAAGCTATTGACCATAAAGGCACTGTAAAATTGTGGCGGGCATTACTTTTATGGAGCATTCCAGGCTTATTAATAAATTTTCTTGTTGTTCACACCCTGGAAATTAATATGGCTACTTTAAAGCTGTCGTTTTTTTTCAGCTGGCTGCCATATTCATTAATAACCATACTGAATATTCCTAATCGCCTTCCACAGCATGTTTTTGTTTTCGGTATACAGGCTCTTTTTGCATTTATGCTTCATGCATTGTCCGGAGTGATACTCACCCTTTTATACCAGACAGTCACCCCCCACCTGCTGCCTCTTCATCTTACCTTATGGATTATACTGTTTTTACTGATTTTCCCATGGAGTAAACAGTTTTTTTCTGGCCTTTTGCCTAACGAACAGTTTATAACAGATACAAAGTATAGCTGGTATATTGCTGTTTTACCGGTGTTATTTTATCTAGGAACCATTATTCCTATTACCAATGTAACATTTTTACCGGACATTACAGACCGCTTGGCCAGATTGTCTATTCCATTATTCTTTTTCCTCATTTATTCATTGGTAAAATATAGTTCTCATGAAGAAGAGCATCATCATAGGCTTCAAATGTTAAATAAACATTTTCGACGGCAACTGGACACCCTTAAAGAGCAAACCAAGCTAATGCAGGAAAACGAAAAGGCCATGTCTGTTCTTAGACATGACCTGCGGCACAGCTATCGACTAATATATGCCCTACTGGAAAAAGAAGACTATGAAAGCTTACAGGCACATATAGATGGGCAAAAGAAAAAATTAGAACAACAATAACAACCTTCATCTGTTGATTATGTGACTCATGTAGGCGATTTTTACTCCCTGCCGTTTGCGGCGACTTATGGGTATACGGTTGCTATCCTTTAAAATGAATTCCTCCTGCTCCATGGATTCAACATAATCCATATTGATAATGATTCGGTGGTGACATTCTAAAAAGCGTTCATCCTTTTGCAAAGCATCACACAGCTCACTATATGGCATATAAGAAATAACAACCTGATTTTTAAGGTGAATATTAAAGGAATGGGAGTCCCTTACATCAATGTAAATGATATCCCCATATGGAACCTCCAGCTTTTTATCATTTATTCGAATAGACAGCACTGCACTATTCTTTATTATTTGTGGAACAATATAATCAAAGGTTTTTACAAATTCATCTATATGCTCAGAAATTGGTTTAATAAAATATCCTGTGGCAAATACCCTATAGCCATCTAAAGTGTACTCCTCACTGTTGGTTAAAAATATAATTTTAACCTCTCTGTCCTTTTCTCTGATAATCCTGGCAGCCTCTAGGCCAGTTATTCCCCCCATATAGATGTCCAATATAATCAAATCATATTTTCCTGCGTATAATCCAGCAATCAGCTCTTCACCACAGGAAAATGCACTGTAATGACAAAACTCCTCTTCTCTTGGATAATTTTGACTGATATAATCCTGGCAAACAGATAGTACAGCTTGTCTATCTAAATCATTATCGTCAACAATGGCAATATTCATATGAATCCCTACTTAAAACATCATATTTATATCTTAGAAGTAAAACCCAGCAACATATGTTTAATTATATCAAAAAAGAGAGCCCCACAAAATAGGACTCTCTCTATTTTTATATCACCACATACGCCGCAGGGTCAGTGCGCACATTACATCCTTGTCGTTGGCCCCCTTTTGCAATGCTGCGTCAACTGACAGCCACCAGCCGGAGGCAAACTCCGCCTCGCCGTTGAGGCCCATCACGAAATGGGTCTTATCCTGCTTGTTTCGCATTTCGTAGCTTGACGCATCGTCCCCCACGTAGCCGAAGGTCAGCCTTGGGTCTGCACCTGTAAAGGCGTGCTTCACGCCGAGACGCAGGGCATAGCTGCCATTGGAGAGATAACGCTTGGCCTCTAAGCCGATACCGCCAGCAAAGTAGGTATTGGTTGCACTTGAAACCCGCTGGCCAAAGATTCCCGCACCGCTCTCATTATAGCCGTCCTGCCAAAGCTTTGAGAGCTGCACATTAGCGTAAGGACTGATGTGCCATGGGGTCATCTTGCCAGCATGGAGGTCGTATTTGTATTCTCCGCCCAGCTCCAGGATGCGGCTGTTGTAATCAGCCTTAGGGGACAAGCCGAGGTTCGCGATACTTCGGGACAGGTCGTTCTTCAGCCAGCCGTAGTCAAGATAGACGTAGCCCTCATGCGGGCCGAAGCTATAGCCCCCGTAGAGACCAAGCCGGGTGTCCTTCAGCTCGTTCCGTGCTCCCGTGTCAGCAAAGCTTACCATGCCATGGCTGACGAAGGCCCCGGCGCGCCATGCTTTCCCATAGGCACGGTCGTAGCCCAATGCAAAGGTGGTGCCGTGGTAGTATGCGCCGCCGTTGAGGTCGCCCCAGTTCTTTGCGGTCTTGAACCAAAAATCGTTTTCCACAGGCTGCGGCATATTTATTGAAACCGTGACTGCCTTTTCCTCCCCGTCGTCAAGACCAGCGACAGGAATATTCACATTCATAGGCTTCGTTGCAAAGGCTTCGACGAGCCGTGAGGAAATGATATGACTGGTCACTGCACTGGTCTGCGTGAGACTCATATTTTGCGCCGCTGCGTTCATCGAAAGCGAGGATAGTGTGGCTTTCGCACTGTCCGCATCGAGGCTGAACAACGGACGCATTTCATTAACACGGGTATCCCCTGCATCCATCAGTCCTTCATGCATAGTCACCATCGCATCATAGGTCTGCCGCTGTACCTCATTCGTCACACCGAGGTTGTTGGCCGCTGTCGTCGAGACAGTGACAGCATTTCCGTCAATGGCACCCGTCGCGTTCAGCATACCCGTCGCCGCGTAAGGAACGCCCGCCGGATTTGCCAGCGTGCCGCTTACCGAATTAGCCTCCAATGCCGTCCAGTTTTCGTTAGGCAATGCGTTCATAACCGTGATGGTGGAGCCGTTGACATTGGCATCTCCGCTTACGTCGATATGTCCTGCCGTGCCACCGCCGTAAGCCGAAAGAGTGCCGTCGGAAATGAGATTGCCCGTGATGCTCATGGAGGTGTCGGCCGAGCTGGCGCCAATAGTACCGTGATTGATAAAATTGCCGGTGTCCGTACTATCAAGGGTGAAGTCAGCCGCCACACTGGCAGTCATATCATGCAGGGTATAGCTGCCGTCATAAAGCTCCGCCTCTTTCGCCACAGTAACGCCCACCACGTCCGCCGAGCCACCGTAGAAGAGCTTGCCACCCGTCACGTTCAGCTTCATGTTATCCTCGCCGGTGATATTGTAATTATAGGTCATATCAGCGTTGAAGTTCAGATTCGTTACAAGGTCGGGGATATAAAGATGGTAGTCGTAGCCATTCCCCTCTGTCTTGCCGTTGTACTGGACCCTGAGCACATCAACATTTGTGCCGTTTGCGTCATACGACCCCTCCGATGCCTCAGTGCCGAACTGCTTCCAGTCCGAGGTAATGTTTCCCTTGACGCTTGCTCCCTCGTTGATATTGATGTTTTTGACAAAGGCATTTTTCCCAATGTAGATTGCATTGTCGGTGCCCACCAGCGTACCGGAGAGATTGTAGCTGTCCACCATCGCCCCGTTCAGCTCATTGGCCGCCGCGTTATATTGATTGACGTTCATATCGGTCAGAGCGAGATTTTGGGCTGAGCTGATTGCCCCCGTTTTCTCTGCCACCCTTCGCTTGAAGCGAATGTAGGAACCACGGTATTCGTCGCTTGCGCCGTTGGTGCTGGAGCCGAAATCGAAGCGGACACCCGTGCCCCCCTGCCCACTGGCCGTCACTGTACCCGTCTGCTCCACCGTCTGACCGCTGCCGTAGGCAATCAGGATACCATTGCCCCGGAGGCCATCGGCATGAATCTCCGTCGTCTCAGGAACGACGAGGGTATTGCCCATGCCGTCCATGCGAACGCCCACGGCACCGGTGCCCTCCGTCAGGATATTCGCCGCCTGGGTCACGGTGTTGTTGGAGCCGTAGACGTGGAGGCCCACACCAAGGGGAACGTCGCTGTAGGTGTTTTCCAGGTACGCTGTGCCATTATCGTTCCGGGCAAAGTAGCCCTGCGTGTTGGTTATGGTGCCGCCATTGCCGTAAATGGATTTTCCGAAGTACGCCTTACGATCGATGGTGTACCCAAGATCCTGCATCACCGCCAGCTCCACCTCCATAAAGGAGGTGTAGTTGCTATAGGCACGATGACTCATCATGCCCGCCGTTTGGAGATGTGAGCCTTCAAATTTCCAATCCTCATAGCCATTAACGGGAACCCCGTTACGGCCAAAAAACGTCGCACCGCCCAGAGCGTCGGTGACGTTATCGCCGATGAAATAGGCGTAGCCGTTCCCGTTGGCGTCAACCTTCTTGTTCACGATGAAAACATCGTCCTCGGTCAAAATGGCTTTCCCATC
>JAFVER010000104.1 GCA_017475925.1 Anaerovibrio sp.
AAGCCTACTCAGAACAGCGTCAAGGAGCATAGAAGCATTGGTATTCAGCCGGATATACTAGTGTGTCGTACTGAGAAACCGATTACAGATGAAATGAAGGCCAAGCTGGCCATGTTCTGTGACGTTGACAAAGAGGCCGTTATTGAAAACAGAACAGCTTCCACCATCTATGAGGTACCACTGATGATGAAGGAGGAAGGCCTGGATCGTATTGCCATGGAAAAGCTGAACATGGATTATGTTCCAGTGAACATGGACAGCTGGGAGCAGATGGTTTATAAAATCAATAATCCTAAAAAACGGGTAAAAATTGCTGTGGTAGGCAAATATGTAGAGTTGCCGGATGCATATATATCCGTTACGGAGGCACTTCATCATGCTGGTATAGCCAATGATGCTGAGGTAAAGATAAACTGGATTAATGCCGAAGAGCTGGAAAATACCAAAAATCCTGACCTGGATGAAATATTTACCGGCTGTAAGGGGATTCTTGTTCCTGGTGGGTTTGGCGATCGAGGAGTGGAAGGCAAGATTATGTCCATCCAATACGCCCGGGAGAAGAAGCTTCCGTTTTTGGGACTGTGTCTTGGTATGCAGTGTGCTGTCATTGAATTCGCCCGTCATGTGTGTGGCATGACGGATGCTCACAGCTCGGAGTTCTGTCAGGAGACCACCCATCCGGTAATTGACCTTATGGAGTCACAGGTGGATGTGGAGGATAAAGGGGGCACCATGCGCCTTGGGGCCTATCCATGTAAAATTCAGCCTGGTACCAGAACTGAAGCAGCATATGGCACTTTGGAAATCAGTGAGCGTCATCGCCATCGTTATGAATTTAACAACAAATTCCGTCAGGAGCTTACAAAGGCCGGTCTGGTAATAGCCGGAACCTTGCCGGATGACAGCTTGGTGGAAATCGTTGAGGTCAAGGACCATCCTTGGTTTGTGGCATCCCAATTCCATCCTGAGCTCAAATCCAGACCAAACAATCCGCATCCGCTTTTTAGAGATTTTGTGACTGCGGCCCTGGAATTAAAATAAAAAAATTAACGCCTTGCTTTGGTGCAAGGCGTTAATTTTTTATTCAGCTTCTTCAGTGGCAGGCTTTACGTTTATCCCCAATTTTTCAAAAAGCTCGTTGAACCGCTTGGTGATTTCATCATGGGTATCTTTGGTGATTTGCGGCATTTCATCCTCACCGATGGTTTCCTTCCATACCTGCCCAGCCTGTTTGAAGCCTTCTTCTACAGCTTCCTGCATCATCTTCAGCTTTTCTGGGTCATCACCGGCAATGGAGGTTACCATATCCATAATTCTGGTTGCTACAGCATCTACAGAGTAGTCGCCGCCTTCATCAATGGCTGCAGCGGCCTCCTCTGGGGTTGTGCCAACAGGTGGCAGGGCAAATTTGTCAAGACCAATGTTGATACCCTCAAAATCAAATGCAAAGAGTCCCTTGTCGAGATAGCCCTGGAGCATGGTGTTTTGCTCAGTCATGACCTTAATCATTAACTGATAGCTCTTGTCAATGCCTTCCTTTAGGGCATTAACCTGCTCAGTAGTCAGCTTGCCCAATGCAGCAGAGGCCTTTTCTGATTTAGCGGAAATATCCAAAGAAAATGCCTCAGTGGTAGTGGTTTCTTTCGTCGCTTCATCGGTGGTGGTGCTCTTCGTGAGACTTGCCTTCACCGTTGCTGTCTGCTGCGACAAAGAAGAAATCATATTAACATCCATGTTTACCTTCCTCCTTCATCATGAAAAACAAAAATCAAAAGACAGATCATCAAATCTCTCACCTTTTATATCGTAATATTATTAAAATTACATTATATTTTCAACGGCTTATTTTTAGATTTTTCAAAATTTTGTGTCAATAATAATGAAAATTAATTGTTTTATTTTGTTATGTAGGAATTATTCCTACATAAAATCAGATTAATTCTGCTTTAATTTGGAAGTTTATTGTGCGATAATAGCAATAGTCGAATAAATTAGTGGTAGAAGGCTCAGCAGGGCTGTATGTAGAGGGGTACAGAAGGGGCTTGAGCCACGACGTTCTTATTTTTTTTAAGGAGTGAAAGGGCATATGAATTTTCTTATGAAAATTTTTGGCACTGGTGATGATGTACCGGTTACTGACTCACCTGAACAGGTCAAAAAGAGATTCAACAGCATCCGCTGGCGTGTATTCGCATCTATCACAATCGGTTATGCTTTTTATTACATTATCCGTCAGGGATATTCCGTAATCAAAAAGCCGATGCTTAATTCTGGTGTAGTTACTCCGGAGCAACTAGGTATTATAGGTACTGTTTTTTTCCTTACTTATGGTGTTGGTAAGTTCACCAACAGCTTTTTGTCCGACCGGATGAACAACAAGCGGTTTTTTGCGTTTGGTTTGTTTATTTCCTCTGTTACCATGACCTGCATGGGCTTGGTAAATTCCTTTGTTCCATTGGCTGTACTTTGGGGTATTAACGGCTGGTTCCAGTCCTATGGTGCTGGTCCTTCCATCGTGTCCTTGAACCAGTGGTTCTCCAAAAAGCAATTTGCTACCCTTTATGGTATATGGTTTACAAGCCACAATCTTGGTTCTGCATTTGCGTATTTTATAATCGCTATGGTTGTTACCACCTATAGTTGGTCCATGGGCTTTGTGGCTGCTGGTATAACTTCCCTTATTGGTACTGTGTTTATTTACTTGGGCATGAGTGACCGCCCTGAGACTCAGGGTCTTCCTAACGGTGCTGTGTATTACGGCGAAAAGACCCAGGAAGAGGTCGACGCAATGAAGAAGCAGTCTGTTGGTTCTATGCAGTGGAATGAGGTTGTAAAAAATCCTGCTGTGTGGATTCTTGGCTTGGCTTCCCTTTGCGTTTATATTGCCCGTTATGCAGTAGAGTCCTGGGGGCCTGTATATCTGTCCACCACTAAGGGGTATGACCTGGTAGGAGCAGCAGGCGTTATGGCATATATGCAGGTTGCAGGTATTTTTGGCGCAATGATGTGCGGATGGATTTCTGACCGTTTCTTTGATTCAAGAAGAAATATTCCTGCACTTATCTATGGTATACTCTACACCGCGTCTATTGCTGGTTTTGTATGGGCTCCACAGAACTTTGTTACCGATATGGTATGTATGACCTTCTACGGCTTTACCATGGGAGCT
Source organism: Anaerovibrio sp. (assembly GCA_017475925.1). GTDB lineage: Bacteria > Bacillota > Negativicutes > Selenomonadales > Selenomonadaceae > Anaerovibrio. The sequence goes on from JAFVER010000104.1 coordinate 3,170, forward strand.
TTGGTATGCTACATGGGTGGCTTGATGGCTGTAGATATTGTTCCAAAGCGGGTTACTGGTGCTGCAATGGGTATGATTGGTGCCCTGAGCTATGTTGGTGCAAGTACTCAGGAATTTGTTACTGGTAAGCTGATGACTGTTACTCCGATTTTGGATGCTAATGGTGCTAAGGTTCTTGATGAAGCCGGCAAGGCTATGTTCCAATATGACTTTGGTGCTGCGCCTACCTTCTGGGTATGTGCTGCCCTTGGAGCTACTTTGCTTCCAATTTTGGTATGGAACGCTAAGGCAAAGAATGACGAATAATTTCGTTCCCTCTATAAAATTAAAGGGTGGCTGATTATCAGCCACCCTTTAATTTTTGATGTGTTAAATCCTTTAGCTATCATTGTCGGTGTTTGGCAGGTTACCTAGTTTATGTTATTATATATGGGTAGTTTTGTGTAATGGTCTGAACATTTTCAGTACTTCAGAAAAGCGGTGGGGTAATGAACATATTAAGGTCAGTGCCGGTATGGCTTATGACATTGTGCATATGTTTTTTGTGTGGTGGCTGTGAGACGACCCAGGGATATATTGATTTTACAAACATGCACCCTCAGGCTATAGTAGATAGGCAAAATGACAGTGCCACTGGTCAGGACAAAAAGCTTCGGGTGGCCTTTGCTTCAGTGCTGTCTCCCCGGGATGCCAGAAAATCCTATCAAAAAATGGTGGATTATATTTCTGCCAAAACAGGACGACAGGCAGTTCTTATTCAGCGTAAAACCTATGAGGAATTAAACATGCTGCTGGCCGGTGGGGATTGTGATATTGCCTTTATTTCAACCGGGGCTTATGCAGCCTATCATGGGATGCAGCCTATTGAAATATTAACCATGACCCAGACCTATGGAACGATTTATTATAAGGCATATCTAATTGTGTCAGCGGATAGCGATATTACGGAATTTTCCCAGCTTCAGGGCAAGGTAATGGCTTTTACAGATCCTATAAGCTATTCAGGGCGATTGGCTGTGGATTACAGGCTGTTGGATAAGTACAACACAACGCCGGAGCAGTTTTTTCAGCGTTGCTACTACACCTATAACCATGATAAATCACTGTGGGCTGTGGCAAACAATCTGGCTGATGTTGCAGGTATAGATAGTCAGGTTTACGAGTATGACCTGAAAAACAATCCGGAGCTGGCAAAAAAAATACGGGTCATTGATTCTACGGACCCAGTGCCTACCGGACCGGTGGTTATCCGTAGTAACCTGCCGCAGGAGGAAAAGGAGCAGCTGAGAACGCTGTTTTATAATATGAGTAATGAGCCCAGCCTTAGGCCCTTTATGGCCCAGGTTATGATTGATAGATTTGTACCGCCGGAGCCCTCAGTCTATGATGAGCTTCGCCGCAAATATAATCAGCGGGAACGACTGCCGGGAGATTGACACTATATGGATAACAAGGGTATTTATTTTAAATTTAACGTCCTGATAGTAGGAACAATTTTCTTTTGTGGTCTTATTATGGGGGGCATGCTTCTCAGCTCCATTAGTCGATATATGGAGGATGGTCTTATTGCTTCCGGCCAGGAGCTGGCCTCATCACTGTCTGTTACAGTGGGAAATGATATTCTGTTTGATGACCGATTTGCCCTGTGGGAGCGCCTTTCAAAAACCATGGAAACCAATGATCAGGTTCGCTATATAATTGTTACTTATCCCAATGGTGAGCTTATGCTGTCCACCTTTGGCAGTAGTTTGCCGGAGGGGTTGACTGCGGTGCGGGAATATGACGGCAGTAAGGGCATAGATTCCATACTCTATGCCAGCAGCGAGGGCCGTATCAGGGAGATAATGGCACCCATTGATGATGGCATGATGGGATATATTCGGGTTGGCATGTCAGAAAAAAAGATGAATTATATTCTACAGGAGCGAAGCATGGAAACCGGCGTGGCAGTGCTGTTTCTGTGTGTTTTTTCGGCCTTTATGGCATCTCGTTATGCCTGGAATTTTTTGCGGCCAATCAGCAAGCTGGCATATGGTGTAAAGCAGCTGGAAAAGGGGAATTATGGTGTTAAGGTTCCGGTGTATTCCAACGATGAGGTGGGAAAGCTGGCTGAGACCTTTAACAGCATGAGTAACAGAATAAAAGAAAATACTGAGGAAAACAATCATTTGCTGGAGGAGCTTCGTCTTAAAGAGCAGGATAGAATTTGGCTGATAAATCAGCTTTTTAATGCCCGGGAGGATGAGCAGCAGCGGATTTCCCGGGAGCTTCATGATGAAAGCAGTCAGTCGATGGCCTCTATTCTTACCTATCTGCGTATACTGCATGATCGGCTGGATACTGATGAACAGCGGGAAATGCTTTTTGAGATTCGGGAGCTGACAGCCGCTACACTGGGTGGGATACGGCAGTTGGCAGTGAATTTGCATCCCCCATTGTTGGATGATTTGGGCCTTGTTGTAGCCATAGAAAAATATCTTGATCCGGTAAAACGTCTGAATCCAGATATTGAGGTGAATTTCACCCATGGAGGGGATTTTAGCAGTCTATCCAAGCCAGTATCCCTTGTATGCTATCGAACCATTCAGGAGACAGTAACCAATAGCTTAAAGCACGGGTCACCCACTAAGATAGATATTGAGCTGGAATCTGATGAGGTTATGCTGACTTTGCGGGTTCAGGATAACGGCAAGGGCTTCAGTGAAATGGAGGCCGAGGAGGCCCGAATGAACCGTCATCTTGGACTGGTAAGTATGAAGGAACGGGTTCAGCTTTTAAACGGACGGTTTAATATAAAAACCGGAGTAAACCAGGGGACTGAAATAACCATAGAGTTACCGATTGTTGATACAGACGAAGGGGAGAATATTAAAGATGGGCAAGGGATTGAGAATCCTGTTGGTTGATGACCACCGGGTTTTGCGCACAGGAATGAAAATGCTTTTATCATCCCAAAGTGATTTTCAGGTAGTTGATGAGGCCTCCGATGGAAAGGAGGCTCTAGACAAGCTGGCTGCTGAGGATATAGATGTGGTATTGCTGGATTTGTCTATGCCTGGAATGGGTGGTATGGAATGCCTGAGGGAAATCAGGCTGCGAAATTATCCGGTGAAGGTGCTGATTCTTACCATGTACAGTGAACAGCAATACATAAAAGAGGTAATGCTGCAGGGGGCTGACGGTTATTTATGTAAAGACTCCTTGGATTCGGAGCTCTTCCAGGCAATCCGTACAGTTGCGGATGGGGGACGGTATTTAGGCCCAAAGGACGCCTATTTGCTGATTGACAGCCTCATTAATGAACCACCGGAGGTGGTGGAGCTTTCCAAGCGGGAGCGGGAGGTTTTGGCCTTACTGGTCCATGGCTATTCGTTGTCAGTGATTGCCGAGAAGCTGTATATTTCCATAAAAACGGTTTCTACCTATAAAACCAGGCTGATGCAGAAGCTGGGCTGTACGCAGAAGTCAGAGCTGGTGGATTATGCCTTGAAGCATAATCTTTTAAGTTAAGTATAAAGTAGGTGATAAAATGCATAATTTGTTATCGGTCATGTTAAAAGACAGCTCGATAAAGCAAATGAGCATCTGCTATAATAGAGAAAAGGGGCAGGCCTTTGTGTATGGATTATCCGGGACACAAAAGCATGCCTCCTTTTCTGCTTGTTATGCAGAAAAGCCAAAGGTAACTATGATTGTTACCTATGAAGCAGAGGAATTGGCTAAATGGCGGGAGGATCTGTCCGCCCTGCTACCGGAGGCTGAGGTGGTGGAGCTGCCGGTGCTTGATATGGTGGATTTTACTGTGGATGCCAAAGGAATAGCCCGCAATTCCCAACGTATGGAAATCCTGGGGCGGATTCTAAAGGGCGAGGCGTTGATTGTTTTGACAACGGCTCAGGCAGCCGTCCAAAAGGGGATTTCACCGAAGCAGTTTAGGGCATTAAGCTTAACGCTGGCTGTAGGAGATGTTATAGAACGAAATGATTTGCTGGAGCATCTTGTAAAAATCGGCTATGAGCGAACCAATCAGGTGGAGGTACAGGGAGAGTTCTGTATTCGTGGTGGTATAGTGGATATATTTCCGGTAAACACCCATCGGCCATATCGTATAGAATTTTTCGATGATGAGGTCGATTCCATACGGTTTTTTGATGTGGATAGCCAAACCTCAGTTGACAAGGCTGACAGAGCGGAAATTCTTCCCTTTGATGTTTTCGATGATAAGCACCGTAAGTCAGTGATTACAGAGTTTTTGCCAAAAGAATCAGTGGTTGTTATGGATGCTCCCCTTAAGCTGCGTGATGAAATAACAAAGCTTTCAAAGGAAAATCCAGATATAAAGGAGCGGCTTTTTTCCTGGGAGGATTTTTTGGGGAAAATTAATAATGGCAATGTCATTTACATGGCGATGATGCTCCATAGCTTCCATGGTATTACCATAGATCATATGATTGGCGTTTCAGTACAGGGAATGGCCTCCTATCAGCGGCAGTTTGATATGCTGACAGCTGACATGGAGGATTGGCTAAAGGATGACAACCGGGTACTGGTTACCCTGGGAGCTGGCGGCAAGGTTGCCTCCCTGCGGGAAATGCTTGCCCGTCGCCGATTGGCCTCTGTTGAGGGGGACCGTAATACCGGGCTTAGAGAAGGCATGGCCACCCTGGTGGAGGGGACTCTGTTAAATGGCTTTGAGCTGCCTAATGCCAAGCTGGTTGTTATAACCGAAAAGGATATTTTTGGTCGTCAGAAAAAGCGCTTGGCCAGGGTAAGCCGGGAAGAACGGATAACCCATTTTCGGGAAATAAACGTAGGGGATTATGTGGTTCATGTGCAATATGGTATTGGTAAATACTGTGGGGTTGAAACAAAGGAAATTGACGGCATAAAACGGGATTATTTGTATATTCAGTACGGTGGTGAGGACAAGCTCTTTGTGCCTACGGATCAGGTAGGTCTTTTGCAAAAATACATCGGCAAGGAGGGGGAGGTTCCCCGGCTGCATAAAATCGGCAGCTCCAGCTGGAGTCGCACCAAATCAAAGGTTCAGAGCTCCGTTAAGGATATTGCCAGGGAGCTTATCCAGCTTTACGCCAAGCGAAGTCAGGCCACAGGATATGCTTTTTCCAGAGATACGGTTTGGCAGCAGGAGTTTGAGGAGGCGTTTCCCTATGAAGAAACCCCGGATCAGCTTACTGCTGTGGCAGAGATAAAGGCGGATATGGAGAAAAACCGTCCCATGGACCGGCTTTTGTGTGGCGATATTGGCTTTGGAAAAACTGAGGTAGCCATGCGGGCCGCTTTTAAGGCGGTAATGGATGGCAAGCAGGTGGCGGTGCTGGTGCCTACTACGGTGCTTGCACAGCAGCATTATAAAACCTTCGGTGAGCGGTTTAATAATTTTGGACCAACGGTGGAGGTCATAAATCGGTTTCGGAGTAGCCGTGAGCAAAAAGAAATTTTGGCCAGAGTTGAGGATGGGCGGACGGATATTCTCATTGGAACCCATGCTATTTTAAATACTAAAAAGGTGAAATTTAAGGATTTAGGACTGTTGGTTGTGGATGAGGAGCAACGGTTTGGGGTTGCCCAAAAGGAGAAAATAAAAAGCCTTTCTACCGGGATAGATGTACTTACGCTCAGTGCTACGCCAATTCCTCGAACTCTGCATATGTCTTTATCCGGGGCCAGGGATATGAGTATTATGGAAACAGCTCCCCGGGAACGGTTTCCGGTACAGACCTATGTGGCGGAGGAAAATGATAACATTATTCGCAATGCCATTCGACGAGAATTGAAGCGAGGGGGACAGGTGTATTTTGTTTACAATCGGGTAGAAACCATTTATGCCATGCAGGCCCGTCTGGAACGATTGGTGCCGGAGGCCAGCATTAGAGTTGGACATGGACAGATGCCCGAGGCTCAGCTGGAACGGGTAATGGTGGAGTTTTACGAGGACGAATTTGATGTTCTTTTGTCTACTACGATTATCGAGAATGGGCTTGATGTGGCAAATGCCAATACAATGATTGTTTATGATGCGGATAGGTTTGGTCTTGCTCAGCTGTATCAGATGCGGGGACGGGTGGGCCGGTCCAAAAATCTTGCCTATGCCTATCTGCTGTATAAGCAGGATAAGGTGCTTAACGAGGTAGCGGAAAAAAGGTTGCAGGCGGTTAAGGAATTTGCTGAGCTGGGTGCCGGCTTTAAAATCGCCATGAGGGACCTTGAAATAAGAGGGGCTGGAAATCTGTTGGGAGCCAAGCAGCATGGTCACATTGCCAGTGTAGGCTTTGAAATGTACTGTCAAATGCTGGATGATGCTGTGCAGGAATTAAAGACCGGCAGACCGGTTGAGCATAAGGCAGAGCCATTAATCGAGTTCAAGGTTGAGGCATATATCAGCAGCGATTACGTTGGTAATGCCATGAACAAGATTGAGATATATCAGCGTATAGCAGCCATTAGAAGCAACGATAGCCTGAACAGGCTGATTGATGAGCTTATTGACCGGTTTGGTGACCCTCCACAGCCAGTGCTTAATCTTCTGACCGTTGCCAAAATAAGAAACATAAGTCGGGAAATTGGTATTAAACGCATTGCTGAGGGTTCTCAGAATATGGAATTTTATTTTGATGGAGAGCCAAGGTGCCCTGTGGAAAATCTGATGGCTTTAACGAAAAAATACGGCAGCAAGGTTAAATTTGATAACGTTCATAAGGCAGTTTATATTGATTTAAGTATTGTACCACGCGCAACGATGCATGATTTTGTGTTGGAAAACGTGGAGCTTATCCGTGGAATAAGCTAGTGTATTGTCAAAAAATCATCGTGTCAATGCACAAGAGGAGGAAAATTTATGGGCAGTATTACGGTTGTTGGTCTAGGTCCGGGAGAATTTGGCCTGATTACCATAGACAGCTGGGAGCGAATGAAAAATGCAAAAAGGCTGTTTTTTCGTACAGAAAAGCATCCTACAGTGCCGTTTATCAAAGAACGTGGAATAAGTTTTTCGTCCTATGACAGCTTTTATGAAAGGGCGGAAAGCTTCGATGAGCTCTATGAAGAAATTGTCAGGGACCTGATGAAACGGGCAGAGGGAGAGGATATTGTATATGCTGTGCCTGGTAGTCCAATGGTGGCAGAAAAAACCGTTGTGCTATTGCGTAAATACTGCCAGAAAAAAGGGCAAACCCTAAATATTATCCCTGGTATGAGCTTTGTGGAGGTATTGTATAACCGGCTGGGCATTGACCCCATTGATGGTATGACCATTATTGATGCTGAGGATTTTGACAAGCTGCCGGTGGACATGCCTACTGGACTTGTAATAACTCAGGTATATAATCCAGCCATTGCCTCCGATACCAAGCTTAGTCTTATGGAGGTATTTCCTGACGACTATTCTTTATGCTATATACACAAGCTGGGTATGCCTGATGAAAGCATACGGAGGATTAAATTATACGAGCTGGACCGACAGGCTGATATTGATTATCTCACCAGTTTATATGTGCCACCCCAGGCAAAAAAAGCCGAATTTGACATTACCCCCTTGAAGGATATAGTCCATATCCTTCGCTCGCCGGGTGGCTGCCCCTGGGATATAGCTCAGACTCATGAAAGTATACGAACCAATCTTATTGAAGAAACCTATGAGGTTATTGAAGCAATAGATTTAAAGGACTATCAGCTGCTGTGTGAGGAGCTGGGGGATTTGTTGCTTCAGGTAGTGTTTCATGCCCGTATGGCTGAGGAAACAGGGGCATTTTCTCTACAGAAGGTAATCGATGGGGCTACAGAAAAATTAGTCAGACGCCATCCACATATTTTTGGTGATGTTCAGGCATCCGATGCTGGGGCAGCGGTATTGGCCTGGGAGGCCATCAAGAAAAAGGAAAAACGGGACAGACAATCAGTGCTGGATGGTGTACCAAAGGGGCTTCCTGCCCTGATGAGTGCTCAAAAGCTTCAGCACAAGGCTGCCAAGGTAGGCTTTGACTGGGAGGACTGTGCTCCTGTATGGGATAAAATCCAGGAGGAAATAAATGAGCTCCAGGTGGCTCAACAGGAGGGACAGCCAGAGCATATTGCAGAAGAGCTGGGCGATTTGTTGTTTTCGGTGGTTAATTTAGCCAGATTCATTAATGTAGATGCGGAGCTGGCCCTTATGGGCTGCAACCGCAAATTTAAAAATAGATTTCATTTTGTGGAGAAGAAAGTAAAGGCTTCCGGAAAGGATTGGTCAGAATTCTCCCCGGAGGAGCTGGATTCATTTTGGAATGAGGCTAAAAAGTCCTAATAATCAAAAAAATTCACTTTTTTTTGATTAATATATTTACAAGAAGTCAGTGTTTATGGTATATTGTAGGCAGTTAAGAGGTGAGAACGCTTATTTTATGCGGATTTCATCAAATTTAACCTATTAAGAGGGGGATTTTTACATGAATAAGTCTCAGTTGGTTGCAAAGGTTGCTGAGAAGGCAGGTTTGACCAAGAAGGATGCCGAGAAGGCAGTAAACGGTCTGTTCGCAAGCGTACAGGAAGCTTTGGTAGCTGGCGAAAAGGTTCAGATGATCGGCTTCGGTACTTTTGAGGTTAAGCAGCGTGCTGCTCGTACTGGCCGCAATCCTCGTACTGGTGAGGAAATTAAAATTTCTGCTTCCAAGAACCCTGCATTCAAGGCTGGTAAGGCTTTAAAGGATGCTGTAAATTCTGCTAAAAAAGCTAAAAAGACTAAGAAAAAGTAATTTTATTATTACAGGATGGCTGCCACTGGTTTTCCAGAGGCGGCCTTTTGTTTTGAGGATTTTGCTTATGAATGGGAAAACTGTTTTGATTACGGGAGGAACCTCGGGAATAGGTCTGGCCTGTGCCATAATCTTTTTTCGTCAGGGACATAACGTGGCTGTTATGGGAAGAAATGCGGAAAGAGGTATAAGTGCTGTCAAAGAAATCGCCTCAATAGCGCTGCAGGGGAAAAATGTCAATGAATCAGCAGATGCCCTTGCTGCTTGTTGGACTGATGTGAGCATGGGAAAAATTTATACACTACATGGAAAGCGTATTTACTATTTACAGGGAGACATCAGAAAATATGAGGATTGTGTTCAGGCAGTCAACAGCGTAGTAGAGGAATTTGGTGCCATTGATATATTGGTAAATTCGGCTGGGGTATATATGGAAAAGTCTCTTGATGATATGACAGAAGCAGACTACAGTCTGATTATGGATACGAATATAAAGGGAACCTATTTTATGACACAACAGGCGGCAGAAAGAATGAAAAAAAGAAATAATGGAGCAATAATAAATATTTCCTCTGATGCAGGGGTACAGGGGAATATGCTATGCTCGGCCTATTGTGCCTCCAAGGGGGCGGTAAATATGTTTACCAAGGCCATGGCCCTGGAGCTGGCTCCCTGGAGCATCCGGGTAAACTGTGTATGTCCGGGCGATGTTATGACTCCGCTAACCGAGCGACAGCTTGCTCAATACCCGGACCGGGAGGCAGCACTAAAGGAAATGGAGGGTATATATCCCTTGAAACGGCTTGGTACTCCGGCAGAAATCGCCGCAGTAGTAGCGTTTTTGGCATCAGATAAGGCCGGCTTCATAAATGGAGCTATTTGGTCAGTAGACGGTGGGATAACAGCGTAGAGACAACGCGGATGAACAAAGTTGCCAGTTCGTTTACAGTGTGGTAAAATTACGCCGTTACCCTACACTAATGGGAGCTTAAAGCAACCACTGAATAAGTCTCATTTTACCCTACGCTAACGGGCACTAAGGCTCCTTCCTCTTAGGTGGGAGATAAGCGCCCATAGCGGTGAGTGTCTACTGTTCAACTTCAACAAAGTCTTATTTCACAGGACACTTTCGCATAGGGCGCATTATCCAATCGGCTTTGCCTCTTGGATGCTCCCATAAGCTTAGGATTTATTCGACTATGATTCAGTGGGAGTCCAAAGCTCCCACTGAATAAGTCTCATTTTACACGCATTTATATCAAGCTGTACGGATTATTTCCTTGTTGGACAGGGGAATAATGGTACAGCTTGTTTTTCGGCTTCCTTGTTTTTTACAGATTATGATACTATAATGAACAGGTAATTTTTTTTATAGAGGT
>JAFVER010000105.1 GCA_017475925.1 Anaerovibrio sp.
ATAATGGGAGACATTTTTCCTCTTGAATCACTGATGCCAATAGCCCCAGCAAATCCATCCATTCCATGAACAACAAAATCTCCTGGTTCAACCCCTTGATATCCAATCTCTTTCAAAGAGTTTGTAAAACCATCTTCTCTACGATTGCTTCTAAGTGTCACTTCTCCATCCCTAAAGCAAGTTACTACTCCATCTTCTTCTAACACAGGTCGCTTCAACAATGTCAGAATCGTTTTTCCTCGCCTTACTTTCCAATTACATGGGATCTTCTCTATCCAAGGTATATTGCTATCCTTCATTTCCCGTTCATCACGCATTATAGCCTTCATTACTGTTCTCCATGTACAACTACATTATTACAAAAATACCGCTGATTGCCATAAAAACCAGCGGTCAAAGGGTTATTTACTGTCCAAGGCAAATTCAATTTTCAGAACACGCCCCATTCCTGCGGCTAACCGTTGTAGCGTTTTTATGGATGGGTTAGCAGTGCCCCGTTCCAACTTACTTATATCTCCCTGGGCGATACCAGTACGTTCTGATAGCTCCTTTTGAGTTATACCAGATTCTTTTCTGGCATCAATCAATGCCTGAATCACAGCATGCTCCGGTTGCAATGCCTCATATTCAGCACGAAACTCAGGATCTTTTAACTGTTCATCTAAAAAATCATCAAATTTGGTACTCATCATCGCCTCTCCTTTCTACTGATATAATCCTTACGATATTTTTAGCCTTTTCTATCTCACGACGTGGTGTTTTCTGTGTTTTCTTTATAAATCCATGAGTTAAAATAATTTGCCTATCAATATAAAAGAAATATAACACCCGAGAAATATCCGACCCCACCTTTGCTCTTAACTCAAAAATTCCATCATCTAAACATTCTGAATATGGCAATCTAAGGGCATTTCCATTGTCTCTTAAGAGTACGATAATATCAGACATTTTGGCACGCATTTTTTTATCTAGCGACAACAAAAACTCTTTTGCCGGTTGTTCTCCATCATCTTTTTCATAAAATTCTACTTCAAACCTCATAGACACCTCTCACTTAAAAGATATAGATTTTATCCTATATTGTCAATAAAATTATTCCTTTTCCTCCCCAAACAGTTCATGGAGTTTAGCCATCAGGCTCTTTTCGTGAGCTTCAATACGCTTAGCGATTTCATCAGCTGGCTCAATCTGCTTATATTCATAGAAAGTGCGGGTAAAAGGAATCTCATATCCCACCTTGGTCTTTTTCTTATCAACCCAAGCATCAGGATTATATGGCAATACCTCACGCTTAAAGTAAGCATCAATATCCTCATCCAGTGGCACATTTTCCGTATCACGCTTCTTGGCATCAGCCACTGGCTTTTTGTTTTTGATCACCTTATTGCCTTCCTCATCCAGCTCCGGGGATTCCACAGTAATCTTGTTATAGCCCAAGGTTACGTAATCCAAAACCTTGCTCTTAACAATGATTTCATTGCCGTTTTCATTCACACCCTTGAAGGTGCCATCCGTATAATCGCCGTAAATTTTTACAATCAAATCACGGCAGGCAGTTGTAATATCCACCCGCTTATTACCGATATTCTTTCTTCTGCTGGTATAACAGCTGCTGGCATCTATCAGCTGTACCTTGCCAGTGCGTTCCTCTGGCTTATCCTTGGTAATAATCCATACATAGGTGGCAATACCAGTATTATAGAAGGTATCATTTGGCAGCTGCACAATGGCATCCAGCCAATCATTTTCAATAAGGAAACGGCGAATTTCCGACTGACCTGAACCCGCATCACCAGTAAATAGGGAGGAACCATTTTGAATAATAGCCAAGCGACCAGTCTTTTTCAGTTTTGCCAAGCCATTGAGCATAAACAGCATTTGGCCATCAGATTTGGAAGGTAGTCCCGGCGCAAAACGGCCCGCCATTCCCTTTTTATGCTCAGCTGTAACCTCTTTCTCCTCACGCTTCCAAGGAATACCAAAGGGTGGATTAGAGATAACATAATCAAACTGGTAGCCAGTAAATTTATCGTCAGAAAGGGTATCACCAAACTGCATATTGTTTGGGTCACCGCCACGAATCAGCATATCAGCCTTGGCAATACCAAAGGTAAATGGATTGAATTCCTGTCCGAAAACATCAATATCTGCATCGGCATCAAGGGCCTTAAGCCGTTCTTCCATACAGGTAAGCATCTGGCTTGTACCCATTGTCATATCGTAGACCGTCTTGGAAATGCCTTCATCCCCAAAGGCATTATTATCCCCGGCCACCAGCAAATCACACATGAGATAGATGACATCACGGCTGGTAAAATGGGCTCCAGCTTCCTCATTATAGGACTCTGAGAACCGCTGAACGAGGTTTTCAAAGATGTAGCCCATATCCACCGCAGCTATCTTTTCTGGAGAAAAATCGCCCTTATCAGAGTTAAAATCTGAAATTACACGATAAAGAAGCCCGCCTTCCACCATTCTTTTGACCTGGGCAGAAAATTCCATGCGGGCCAGTATGTCCTGAACATTGTCAGAAAATCCATTAAGATAATCTTCAAAGTTTTCCTCTATATTATCCGGGTCAGCCACCAGCAAATCAAAGGTGAATTTACTGGTATTGTAGAACTGATAACCGGATGCAGTCTTAAGAAAGCCATCCTTTACAGCCAGCTCCTTTACGTCCTCATAGGTCTGTAAAACCTTATCGTGAGTAGGTAGCAAACAGTCATGGAACCGCTTAATAACTGCCATTGGAAGCACTACCAGACCATACTCATGTGGCTTAAATGCACCCACAAGGTCATCAGCCACCGACCATACCAATGCCGCCTTCTCCTGAATATTCTTACCAACTTCCTGAATTTTATCATTGCTGGATTCCATTATTATACCCCTTTTATTCAAGCTTTAAACATGCTCAGTATTATCTTCAAGCTCTTTAATTCTGTACTAATGATTAAAAATCCTTTATAACAACGATTTTTTGCCAAAAAAGCCCCTCCAGCACAAACGCTGGAGGAGATAAAAAGCTATATGCTATTGTTACTCGAACAATTACTATAAAGGTGCTATTCTATAGTTTTTAATAACAATTTAAATTGACCGATACCGTTACATCAGCATTTGATTGTTTTGCTTCTACCAAGAAAAGTATTATAGCATCCAAAACCTGGGCTGATTCGCCAAAGTCAAATTTCCGCCCAACATATTCTTTTAATATGTCTTTTTTAAATTCTTTTATTTTCTTCTTGAGTTCTGTTTGAGTCCGTGCCGTTATGCTTTTGCATTCCTTTGTGTCATTATCGTATGTAATAGTAGTTTGCCATATATGCCGCCCATTAGACCTCCTATTAACTGAGCCGTTAGAAATAGAAATAACCTGCATAATATAACCCCCTTGTATTTTTAAAAATTAATTCTAAATACACAATGAGCTTTATATTATTAAGGTCTGATTTTTGCCCCAAAATAGCCCTTTTTTGTTCGATTTATGGCAAAAATGCAACCGAACAAGCAACCATTTTTTCAACCCTTACAACCCTTACAGCCCTTTATTTGCCTAGTGTTTTATAATTCGTTTGAATTACAAATATTGTTCTAATGGTGTCAATTCGTGCAACCGAACAATAAAAAAAGGCTTCAAAATGGTTTTTCAAACCACTCTGAAGCCTTGATAATACTATGGTGCGACAGGAGGGATTCGAACCCCCGACCCACGGCTTAGAAGGCCGTTGCTCTATCCAACTGAGCTACTGTCGCAAATAAAAATGGTCGGAGCAGCAGGATTCGAACCTGCGACCCCCTGGTCCCAAGCCAGGTGCTCTACCAAACTGAGCCATGCCCCGAATACAATGTCAACGATTGCGTCAACATTGAATATATTACACTAAAATTATACCTTTGTCAATATATTTTCAATGCACAATGTACAATATATAGGCTGATTATATACTCTATATACTAATGAATATCACTCATTTAAATATTCCTTAATTTTATCTCTTATTTCAATTATACTATTTATTTTTTCCAAGCCATCCACAGGTATTTCTCCCCCACGCAAAACTTCAACCATATCAAAAATAATATCCTGTATAGGCGTAATTCCCATGTTAGCACATACCCCTTTGAGGTTATGAGCATGTTTAAAGCTTTCTTCTACCTGATTTGATTTCAACGTCTCCTGCAAATGCTCAAACACATCATCTGCTACAAATTTTTTTAGACATTTTATATAAAAATCCTCATTGTTTAAAAACCTTGGCATTGCACCATCTATGTCACAACCAATATCTCTTAATTTTTCCAATAAAGCTGCCATTTCAAAACTCTCCCCATGTTACACAAGCTCAACATAAATCATTGACTGCTTATTAATAATAACACACAATCCCAGCCAATGTATATAGTAAATTGCGACTTATTCGGTAGGAACTTAAAACTCACACTGAATTTTGCCGAATTAATCATGAGATTTACGGACGCTTATCTCCCACATAAGATGAGTGAGACTTAACGTCCCTTAGCGTAAAGCGACGCAATCGGTGGGGGTATCATGTATTCCGCACCACAATTAACCCCCTCTGTCACTACGTGACATCTCCCCCAAGGGAGACAAGTATATGTTTGCACTAAAATATTAAATATTATTACATATTCAATTTTGAAGCCTTCCCATTTGTTAATATCCGCATTGCACTTAGGTGCCGAGCTTGCAAGGCGGATGAGAAAAAAAGAGCCATCTCATTACGAAATGACTCTCTTGTCTTAACCGGCAACTTCCTATCCTTGCGGACGTATCCAAGAGGCACTGCCGATTGGTCAATACGTCCCATGCGAAAGCGTCCTGTGAAACAAGGCTTACAGCCGATGTTGAACAGCTGACGCTGACCGCCGAAGGCCGTAGGCCTGGGAGTCGCAAAAATAATAAAAGAGCCATCTCATTACGAAATGACTCTCTTGTCTTAACCGGCAACTTCCTATCCTCCCAGGCCGTC
>JAFVER010000106.1 GCA_017475925.1 Anaerovibrio sp.
AAAGTCTTGTTTCACAGGACACTTTCGCATAGGGCGCATTATCCAATCGGCTTTACCTCTTGGATGCTTCCGTAAAGCCCTGGGTAAATTCAACTAAATTCAGGTGGAGTTAAAACTCCATCTGAATAAGTTATCATTTATGAAACAGGCGTAAAATGAGAAGAGTTTTTATAGCTGATTTATTAAAAAAGAATATTACTATAACCGGAGCAGACGCCCATCATCTTTCCCGGGTAATGAGGTCAAAAATTGGTGACCATATAGTGGTGGCCGATGACGAAGGTAAGGTGGGGGAATATGCTATAACCGGCTTTACCGGTGATAGCATTGACCTGGAATTGATAGATTATATTGCAGAAAACACTGAATCTCCTGTGGATGTTACGCTGGCGCAATGCCTTCCCAAGGGGGATAAGCTGGAGCTGATAACCCAAAAGGCAACGGAGCTTGGAATAAATACAATTGTCCCATTGGTGAGTGACAACTGCGTAGTTCGATATGATGGAAAAAAGACGAAGGCTAAGCAGGATAAGTGGCAAAAAATTGCCAATGAGGCCGGTAAGCAATGCGGCCGCAGCCGCTTGCCGGTTGTTGAGGCAATTACTCCGTTGAAGGACTGGCTACAGGATATTGTCAATCAAAATACAGCTGTTTGTATGTGCTATGAAAACGAGGAGCAAATTGGCATAAAGGAATTTTTATGCCAGATGACTGGGAAGGAAATTGCTGTGGTAATTGGACCGGAGGGCGGTTTTTCCCTGGATGAAATTGAATTTGCCAAATCCCTGGGGATTACATCCGTCAGCCTTGGCAACCGAATACTTAGAGCAGAAACGGCGGCTATTGCTGCAATGGCAATAATACAATATGAAAAGGGCGACTTAGGAGGTAGACTGTAGTGTCAACTGTGGCATTTATCACCCTTGGCTGCAAGGTTAATCAATATGAGACTGAGGCAATGGAGGGGCTGTTTAAAAAGCAGGGATATACAATAGTTCCTCATACAGACAAGGCAGATGTCTATGTTATCAATACCTGCTCTGTTACAAGCTTTGGGGATAAAAAATCCCGTCAGCTCATAAGAAGGGCTGGCAGACTGAATAAAAAGGCGATAATTGCGGTGACAGGGTGTTATTCACAGGCAGCCCCAGAGCAGGTAAAGGCTATTGAGGGAGTTCGGGTAGTACTTGGAACCAGGGACCGTGGCCGCATTGTTGAATACGTGGAAAGGGCGATGCAGGAAGCTGGCATTATTGACCGTGTGGGAGATATAATGCAAGCCAGGGAGTTTGAGGATATTCCTCTTTATGAAATGCCGGCCCGTACCAGGGCCTTTCTGAAAATTCAGGAGGGCTGTACTAATTTTTGCAGCTATTGTATAATCCCTTTTACGCGGGGGCCGCTAAGATCCCGCAGCCTGGACAGTATACGGCAGGAAGCAAAAAAGCTTTTGGATAATGGCTTTAAGGAAATAGTTTTTACAGGAATACATTTAGGGGCCTACGGCAAGGATTTTAATGCTGGAATAACCCTGTACGATGCTGCCATGGCAGTGTTGGATTTACCTGGACTGAGACGTCTGAGGCTTAGCTCACTGGAGTCCATAGAGCTTTCTCCGCAGCTGTTGGAGCTTATAAAAAATCATCCTAAATTTGCCCATCATCTTCATTTGCCGCTACAGGCCGGTTCAGATGAAGTGTTGGAAAAAATGAACCGTCATTATACCCGTAGGGAGTTTTCTGAGTTATTGGAGGAGGTGCGGGAAAAGGTACCGGGTGTAGCTATATCTACAGATATAATAGTTGGCTTTCCGGGAGAAACTGAGAGCATGTTTGCAGAGAGTCTTGATTTTATAAAAAAATTGGATTTTGCAAGGGTGCATGTTTTTCCATATTCACCTCGTATAGGTACGCCGGCAGCCAGTATGCCAGAGCAGGTCAGTGAGCAGGACAAAAAGGATAGAGTTCATCGCCTGCAGAAGCTTGCTGAGGAAATGGCAGAAAATTTTCATAAAAAATATTTGGGAACGGTTCAGAACGTGTTATTTGAAACGAAGGAAAAGGGAATTACCGATGGCTTGACGGACACCTATATTCGGGTTTATACAGATGATGACGTTTTGCCTGGTGAAATATACAAAGTTAAGCTGGAAAAATTGTATAACGACGGAGTATATGGTAAAATAAATGAATGTAACTGATATACAGACATTGTTGCCGGGGGAGGTGTACCAAAATGGCAGATTGTATTTTTTGTAAAATTGCAAACAAGGAAATCCCATCCTCTGTTGTATACGAGGATGAACAGGTTATAGCTTTTAAGGATTTGGAGCCCCAGGCACCTGTACATGTGCTGGTTATTCCCAAAAGACATATTGAGAGTGTTGCTGCTTTGACGGCTGATGACAAGGCTTTGGCTGGACATATTTTATGTGAGGTTATTCCACAAATAGCCAAGGAGCAGAATTTGGATAAAAAGGGCTTTAGAGTAGTTGCCAATACCAGAGATGAGGGGGGCCAGACTGTAAAGCATTTGCATTTTCATGTTTTAGGTGGACGCTCCATGCAATGGCCTCCAGGCTGATACCTATAAAATGAAAACTTATTCAGTTGGAGATCTAAGCTCCATCTGAATTTAGTTGAATTTTACCCATTGCTTTACGGAAGCTTAACTCCCACCTCAGAGGTGGGAGTCTTAGCATCCGTTAACATCGGATAAAAGTTGACACACCTATATGATTTCGTGTATAATTGTCAGGTGTAGTTATGAAATACACTCCCAAGTCAATTGGAGGGGGGGAAAAAATAGATGGCAAATGAGATAAAGGTTGGCAAGAACGAGAGCATTGATAGTGCACTCCGCCGGTTTAAGCGCATGAGCCAGAAGGCTGGTACCATCGCTGAGGTTAGAAAGCGTGAGCATTACGAAAAGCCTAGCGTTCGCCGTAAAAAGAAATCTGAGGCAGCCCGTAAGCGTAAGTTTAGAGCATGATTAGGCTAGTGTATTGGCACGATGATTTTTGAACAAAAAACGACGCCATAGATGTTGCAAGATGCGAGGCGAAGGAATGAGGCATAGCGGTGACTATGTCGATTGACGACAACAAAGCAGTTGGCAGAATATATGGTGGCGTTTGTCAGAATATTGTTGTGTCAATGCACTATATATTGATTTTAAAGACTATAACCGCTGTATTTATGTGTGGGTTATAGTCTTTATTTATTACTGGAGGTGCTATAAATGTCAATAAAGGAACAGCTGGCAAATGATATGAAGGAGGCCATGAAGACCAAGGAAAAGGAGCGTTTGGCAGTAATCCGAATGGTACGGGGGGCTATCAGGCAGCAGGAAATTGATGGTAAGACTGAGCTGGATGATGAGGCTGTCATTGCAGTTATAAGCAAGGAAGTAAAAATGCGTAAGGATTCCATTGTGGACTTCCAAAATGGTGGACGTGATGATTTGGTAGCACAAAACGAGGCTGAGATAGCCTTCCTTATGCCATATCTTCCAAAGCAGCTGACCGAGGATGAAGTGCGGGAGCTGGTAAAAGAGGCTGTAGAAAAAACAGGGGCTTCGTCGCCAAAGGATATGGGCAAGGTTATGGGGGCGCTCATGCCAAAGGTAAAGGGACGGGCTGATGGAAAAATGGTAAATCAGCTGGTTAAAGAAGCTCTAAATTAGAAATCAAACTTCCGCATGGATAATTTGTATATTTATGCCAGGTGAATGCCTAACGCAGAATGCTTTCGCTCATAAATTTTGCCCCTACGCTAACGGGTGTTAAGACTCCATCCTCTTAGATGGGAGTAAACACCCGTAAGGCTTAGGATTAATTCGACTACATTCAGTTGGAGCTTAAAGCTCCCCTGAATAAGTCTCATTTTACTAGTGGAACACCTCATCCACCGCCCTAAAGGACTAGCTTCGCGTAGAAAGCGGTCCCCCTTCCCCAAAGGTGAAGGCAAAAACTACCTGCTCGGTTTCACAAGTGTATTGATAAAATGATTTTTGAATATAAAACGTCACTAGAGATGCTGTCAAATGCGAGGCGGAGGAATGAGGCATAGCGGTGGCTATGACGATTGACGACAACAAAGCAGTTGGCAGTATATATGGTGGCGTTTGTCAAAATATCATTGTGTCAATGCACTAAGTACCAAGGCAAAATAATGTCTGCTTATGGGCATTGCACCTTGCTTTCACCAGTATATATATGTGGCAAGTTTAAATTAGAACATCATTATAGGAACCGGTAAACCATTAAAGTTCAATTAAATAAAGCCTTAAGGTATTGCAATTTCTCTCTTTGTAGTGGTATATTTTTAGTAGAGAAAATGCAACGGCAGAGGGTGGGGAGAAAAATGAGAAGGAAAATGATAATTGCCATGGTGTTGGCTATAAGCCTGAATTTGGGCTTAGGACAAATCCAAAATGAATATATTGCTGGAATGGGGTTCACCAGCCGGGCTGAGGCATTCAACCTGCTTAGCCTGTTTGTTCCATCAGAGCGGGATATGAGAAAATCATATCAGGAAATGATTTCATATTATATGGCTGGCTTTGAGCTAAGTAGCCGGGCAGCCGCCTTATCCAATGAGCTGTTGAATGATTATGGCGTTAAGGCGGAGCTGGTAAATGTGAATGCTATTAATGCTTCGTCGGCTGGCTATGACTCTACTGTGGATATGGTAATGAAAAAGGGCAATTCTGGCGTAACGGTGAAAATGCCTGAGATTGATGCAGACCGATTTTTTGCCATGGTTCCAGCCAGTGACAGTCGCCTGGCTGATGCAAAAAAAATGGTTATGCTGAAGGATGAATGCTTCAGCCGTGGCCGTGAGATAGCCACCATGCTTGCCCTGCAAACCTTGGTGGCGGATAACAGGGGTCAGAAGCTCGGTATGCTGGTTGGCAGTGCCATGCTTTTAAACGAATGGAAATCCAGCATGGATAACAGCACTGGTGTAAGCTATCAGCACTTTGAAAACTCCCTTAAGGCAATGAACAAGGTAGATGTTGATGAAAATAAAATAAAGAAGGCAGCTGATCGGCTCCGCAAGGCGTGAGGTAGTCCATTATGGACATGAACAGGCTGCATAATTAACAGATTAGACAAAAGGTGAAAGTTCGTGGGACGAATTTCACCTTTTATTTTTTGGTAACAGCACTTAATGAAAACGAGAAAATCTCCGTGCTAAAAGTCTAAAAACATATAGAGAAAAATTCTCCCCAGAAGTATCCGTCCGCACCTCTATGGCAGATTATAAAAGGGAAGATTGGCTGATAAATCTGCCGTTGTATGCTGTTGAGGAAATTGTTGGAATAGGATTGTAAAACGAGACTTTATTGAAGTTGAACAGTAGATATTCACCGATATGGAAGCATCCAAGAGGCAAAGCTGATTGGATAATGCGCCCTATGCGAAAGTGTCCTGTGAAACAAAACTTTGTTGAAGTTGAACAGTATACACTCACCGCTATGGGCGCTTAACTCCCACCTAAGAGGATGGGATCCTTAGCGCCCGTTAGCATAGGGTAAAATGAGACTA
>JAFVER010000107.1 GCA_017475925.1 Anaerovibrio sp.
GATATAGGTGGCGATAATGCTGTTAAGTCATTTAGAGAGAAGAAGCTAAGTGACGGTTCTCCTATAAATGCAGGATTTATGGTTTTAAATCCTGAGATATTTAACTATATCGAGGGTGATAAAACTGTCTTTGAGCGTGAGCCCCTGGAGCGATTAGCTAATGAAGGTCAGCTTATGTCCTATATGCATAAAGGTTTTTGGCAGTGTATGGATAATATTCGTGAAAAGGCTCTGCTGGAAAGATTGTTGGAAAAAGGTAAAGCACCATGGAAGGTATGGGAAGATTGATGAAATTTGACTTAAGTTTTTACAATAATAAAAAAGTATTACTCACAGGGCATACTGGTTTTAAGGGCTCCTGGATGTCTGTGATGCTGGTAAATGCCGGAGCGAAAGTTATTGGCTATTCTACTTGCTCTAAGAGCGATACAAGACTATTTGATATATGTGGCACAAAGGACCAGATTACTCATATAAAAGGCGATGTTAGGGATTTAGGACATCTTCTTAGGGTTTGTAGAGAATATCAGCCAGAAATTGTCATTCATATGGCAGCTCAGCCTATCGTGCGGGACAGCTATAAAGACCCTGTGGGTACATATAGCACCAATGTAATGGGAACTGTTAATATCTGCGAGGCAATAAGACAAACACCTAGCGTAAAATCTTTTCTCAATGTAACAACGGACAAAGTATATGAAAATAAGGAATGGGAATGGGGCTATCGGGAAAACGAGCCTTTAGATGGTTATGACCCGTACAGTAATTCTAAGTCATGTTCTGAGTTGGTGACACATAGCTATAAATCATCTTTTTTTATTGATAATCGTGTCGCTGTTTCTACGGCAAGAGCTGGTAATGTTATCGGTGGCGGGGATTTTGCACATGACCGCATTATCCCCGATTGCGTAAGAGCAGCTATTAATGGGGAGGATATAGTTGTTCGTAATCCTTATTCCACAAGACCATATCAGCATGTACTGGAGCCAGTTTATGCCTACTTGATGATTGCTGCCATGCAGTATCAGGATAACAATTATGCTTCCTGGTACAATGTGGGGCCTGATGACAGTGATTGCTTTCAGACTGGTGCTCTGGTAGACCTGTTTGTAAAGCATTGGGGCGGAGAATTAAAGTGGATAAATAGGTATGATGGAGGACCTCATGAAGCAAACTTTCTAAAGCTGGACTGTTCCAAGTTGAAGAAAACCTTCGGTTGGAAGCCGCATTGGAACTTAGATAATGCTATAGAAAAAACTGTAGAGTGGAGCAAGGCGTGGCTGAATGGTCAGGATATACGGAAAGTGATGAACAGACAGATTGATGATTTTTTGGAGGCAGGGAAATGAGCTGGAATAATGAGAATGAAGCCAGAGCACAGATAAAGGACATGGTGGCGAAATACTATCATGAATTTAAAGCTAATAAGAAAACGTTTAGGGAAGGCGACAGAATCAGCTATGCTTCCCGGGTGTTTGATGAAAGAGAAATGCAGGCACTTACGGA
>JAFVER010000108.1 GCA_017475925.1 Anaerovibrio sp.
CAACATCAGTAATACAGATGCAACGAAATACTTCGCTAATATTTGAGCACTTAGCCTTCATTACAGCTGCAACAACTGGATTTTCACTCCAGCCTGGCGCTACCACCATTCCTGGAACCATGGCAAACAGAGTAAAAATGCTATCAATCAGCTCAAGTCCTGTTGGATTACCATTGAGATCAGAACCACCAATCAGATGATTTGCGGTTACAGCAGTAGGGTCTACTTTGTCATAGCTCAATACGATGCTGGTATTCTCAGCAAGGGCTCCATCTTCCAGGACGCTGATAACCAGCTTGCCATCATCGTCATATGCGGCAGTATAATCCGTATTCAGTACCGCATCAGCAGTTGCTTCAGAGGATGCTTTAACCTTTAAGGTACTGAGAATAACCGGCTCATTAAGAGTTACAGTTTTATCTGAGGCCAAATCTTTGGATGTACCACTGACAACTGTTTTATGCACTGCAGGATTGAGCACATTTACAAAGATTATAGGCTTAATAGCGTACAACTTAAATTCACTGTACATAGCCTCGCAGAGAGTATACTTATCCCAGTCATCACTGTAGCCCAAAGCATTTTCCGCCTCCGTCCATGAGTAGCAGATAACTGGCTTATTGACATAAGCAGTTGGATCATCTGTCAGATGCACTGGGGCCGTACCAAATACAACAGGCAAGCCTGCTGTAGTCTGTGCTGGGGCAATAATAGAAGTAGGGACTTCACGCCCTTTTACGCCATGGAAAAATGCCATTATTTATTCGCTCCTTTCAGTATTTCATCAGCTTTATGATAAAAAGTGTTTAATGCGGATCCCTTCTGCCCCACTGCTTTTCTTGCACTGTCAAGCTTCGCAGGTGGAACAAAAAGATGCTTAAAAATCGGATCGTCTACATATTCCTCCGGGATGCCATAAGCAAAAATGGCAAAGGTGGACAGAATAGAATCTCTTGCTCCAGGTCCCACATAAATCATTGGGTTTGGGGTTTTTGCCTCAATTGACACATTATCTTTTTTGTTCTTTGGTTTTACCACATCAGAACCCTCCTATTAGTTTTGCATTTTTATTATTTTTCGGCTGTGGCAGATAAACATCAAACTCGATATATCCCAGCCACAATGGGAAAGGCTGTTCATCCGTAATGGTTGATTTCATCCCATTGGCAATCAGAAACCGGTCAGCAATAGGATTACTGTCAAGGAGTTTCATCCGTATAAACTCCATCAGATGGTACAATGTATCGCCGGAATAGCTCTTGTCCTTATCTATTACCGATATGTAGATTACTATGCCAACGGTTGAATTTTCCTTATCATCTGTTACATGATCTGGCCTTACCGCAATGGCGGGGCACATCTGTCTTAACTCAGCTGCCACATTTTGTTTTGGTAAAAAACCAGGGTAAATATTGACGATTTTCTCATCGTATTCCTTGCAAACCTCTTTCAAAAAGGTTGCAATGCCCCTGGCACAATCCAAAGGAGTCATCCATCTAACCTCCTCGTTATTTCATGTATAAGCCTTCGCTCAAACATATCCGCCCCGGCCTCTTCCATTTTGGACAATACATCTGGATTACCAAACAACTGCGGTACAGATGGACCATACAAATCATGGAATGGCAGACGGCTAGTTGAATCTCTGGCCACAAAGCGGTTATTTAACATGAATGAACGGGGAATTAGTGCCTTTTTATTGCGTTTGATTGCAACAAAGATACCTTTCCCCTTAACAGTTGCACTAAATGATTTAACCGGCTCGCTGCCACCACGAATATTAATTACTGCACCACCAGTCATTTTGCTGATTTGTGCCTTGCCTTTCAGCGCTCCAGATTTAGCAGTATACACCTTTCGTATTTCCTTGGTACCCACTTTTCGGGCATGGGTGGCGGCTCTGCCAGCTGCTGTAGCTATAATTCGGTTGATGTTTTTATCAGCCAAAGAATTAAGTGCCCGAATTAACATCTCTTCACCAGTCAATTCAGCAATAATAGCCATAATATCACCGCCTAAGCATGGTTAAAATCAAGGGTTATCTTGAGCATACCCATCTGGTTCTCGCAGGAATCAACAACGCATGTCTCACCATCAAATGTCATAACCTCATCCTTTACCGGGAACTCCTGTAAATCATCCTTTACTACATAGACGATGGCCTGTTGTGTGTGTACGGCTTCAAATCCTCTATATTGCAGGCCCTTTAAAAGGTTATCCTGTTCTGTGGGAGACTGGACAACACATCGCACATTTACGCCGTTTAATTCGTGCTCGGAGCCGAATTCGTCAAGGTTGATAAACACATTGGCAAAATCCTTCTTAAGCTGGTCCTGAAAAGCACTCATAATACATCACGCTTTCTTGCCGCGAGTATTGCCGCCGCTGGTTTTGCCGGTGCCTTTACTGTTGGCTTTACCAGTGCTCTTGCTTACGGTCTGTTCAGGCTCCACAGCTGGCAGCTCTGCCACTGTGTCCTCATCCTCTTCCTCTTCATCTTCAGACTCAGCATTATCTTCCAGCTCTAAAGATTCCTCATCGTCAAGAATAGGATGAATATCAGAGGCTGGCAGTTCACCAGCCTCCTCAACTACACCCTGGGAAATGAGGTACTTTGCTGTATCATCAGGAAGTTTAATGGTTTCGCCTACGCCGTACATTTCGCCGTTGTAGCTTACATAGCCCTTGGAAACTTTGATAATCATAGCAGCCACCTCCATTCTTAGGACTTGGCCTTGATGTAGGCCCAATCATCAGTGAATTCTGGTGCCAACAAGAAACGGCTGTAAACCGTGAGGCTCATATTATTGGCGGACTTGCTTGCTGCATACTTAGGAACATACAGGCCAGAATAAGTCTCAAAGCCAGTCTCCTCATCGTTGATGAGATTAACAGCGCCATGAAGCTGACGGCCACGACCCGGAATACCGATGATAACATCATTGGCGCCAAGGAAAGGCTTAGTGGA
>JAFVER010000109.1 GCA_017475925.1 Anaerovibrio sp.
GCCAATATGTCGCATACCTCGTCAATATCCTCCTTGGTCACAATAAGGGGCGGCACAAACCGCAGCACATTGCCGGCGGTGCAATTTATTATTGCGCCTTTTTTCAAGCAATCATTTACAATATCACGACCTGGCCTGGTAAGCTCCATACCTAAAATAAGTCCCATGCCCCGCACCTCAGTAATAAGCTGGGGAAATTTTTTCTTAAGCTTTTCCAGACGGGCTTTCATATAATTCCCCATGGCTTCCACATCAGCAAGGAATTTATCATCCCCTACTATATCCAGCACTACATTGGCTGCGGCACAGGCCAGTGGATTACCTCCAAAGGTGGAACCGTGGTCTCCGGCATGAAATACAGCAGCCACCTTATCAGAGGCAATAAAAGCCCCTATTGGCACACCACCGGCCAATCCCTTAGCCAGGGTAACAATATCCGGCTTAACACCGAATTTATCATAAGTGAAAAATTTGCCGCTGCGACCAATACCTGTCTGAATTTCATCAAATATCAGCAGGGCGTTGTGCTTATTACAAAGCTCACGGACTTTTGTTAAATAAGCACCAGCTGGAACATGCACGCCCCCCTCGCCCTGAATGGGCTCCAGCATAACTGCCGCGGTTTTATCACTCATTATCTGTTCAAGAGCTTCAATATCATTGTAAGGCACATAATCAAAGCCAGCCGGCAATGGGCCAAAGCCCTCCTGATATTTTGGCTGCCCCGTTGCCGTCAACGTGGCAATAGTACGACCATGAAAGCTATGCAGCGCTGTAATAATCTGGGATTTGTCCTCAGATATGCTATGAGCATATTTACGGGCCAGCTTTATCGCACCCTCATTGGCCTCAGCACCCGAATTACCAAAGAACACCTTATCCAGCCCACTTAATTTGGTAAGCTTCTCTGCAGCATCAGCCTGTACCTGTGTATAGTAAAGGTTGGAGCAATGTATCATTCTGCTGGCCTGCTCCGCTATTGCCTTTACAAGCTTAGGGTGATTATGCCCCAGTACATTTACGGCAATACCACCTAAAAAGTCAATATATTTTTTGCCCCGGGTATCATAAACATATACTCCGCTGCCATGGTCCAACACTATTTTGTACCGGGCAAATACAGGCATATAATCCCGGGCATCCATTTCATAAATCTGTTCATCAGTCATATATTTACACCCTTTCCCGCAGTCTATGCCATCACCTGATTACCTGAGTACCGATACCACTTGACGTCAAAAGCTCCAAAATAATGGAATGAGGCTGACGACCATCAATTATATGAACCTTGTTAGTTCCCGTCTCAATTGATTTCAGGCAGGCCTCAATTTTGGGAATCATTCCGCCGGAAATTATACCAGAACGGATATAAGCCTTCGCCTCATCTACCTTCAAGGTTGATATGAAGGTACCCTTATCACCGAAATCCTTATAAACCCCCTCTGTATCAGTCAGCAGCAGCAGCTTTTCAGCCTTTAGGGCGCCGGCAATTTCCGCTGCCACATAATCGGCATTTATATTGTAGCTTTCACCATCATCACCTACGCCAATAGGTGCGATAACCGGAATATAGCCATTATCCAGCAGGGTATCCAAAATTGATGTATCAATGGTTGCCACCTGACCTACATAGCCGATATCCACATTGGCCTGCTTTCCCGCCTCATCATAAACAGTGGCCAGCTTTTTCTGTGCCCTTATAAGTCCTGCATCCTTGCCACTAAGGCCCACTGCCTTGACTCCACGGCAGTTCAACATGTTTACAATATCGGAATTAACCTTGCCATCCAGCACCATTTCGGCAATCTCTACTGTTTCCTCATCAGTTACTCTAAGACCACTAACAAAGGCGGATTTTTTTCCCACCTTTTTTAAAAACTGGGTAATATCCGGGCCACCACCATGAACAATAACCGGCCGCATTCCCACGTATTTCAGCAGGCTCACATCCTCCATTACCTTGTGTTTCAAGTCCTCATTTATCATGGCATTGCCGCCATACTTTATGACGATGGTTTTGCCATAAAATTCCTGTATATAGGGCAGAGCCTCTACTAAAATCCCTGCCTTTGTTTCCGCATCCATCAATATACTCTCACTCCTGTCCGGGCCACCGCCACTGTCCAATGATATCGCATGGAGAATGATAATCAGGTATGATATTCACCGTTAATCTTCACGTATTCATAGGAAAAATCACAGCTCCATACAGTGGCGGCTGCATCCCCCAGGCCCATTTCCACATCTATCACAATATCATGATTTTCCATTACCTGACGAAGGGCCTCATCATCATAAGCTGCCCCCAGTCCATTAGCATAAACCGGTATATTACCAAATTTAATAATTGTCTTATCTGGATCCATATCAACCCCAGCATAGCCTACTGCACAAATTACCCGACCCCAATTCGGATCTTCACCAAAAAAAGCAGTTTTTACCAGTGGTGATTTGGCTATGCTCATGCCAATAGCTTTAGCATCATCAAAGGTTTTAGTCCCATGAACATTTATGGTAAGAAATTTTGTAGCTCCCTCTCCATCGGCGGCAATCCGCTTAGATAGCTCCTGGCAAATCTCCTTTAATGAATTGTAAAATACCTTATAAGCCTCCGTACCTTCCTTGATTTCAGCATTACCGGCTTCGCCATTGGCCAAAACCAGCACAGTGTCATTGGTGCTCATATCTCCATCCACAGATATCATATTAAAGGTAACCTCCACAATATCGGACAGAGTCTTTTGTAAAAGTGGCGCGGAAATATTGGCATCAGTGGAAATATAACAAAGCATGGTAGCCATATTGGGCTGAATCATACCGGAGCCCTTGGCAATAGCGCCGAAGCGAACCTCCCTACCATCGATTTGCACAGCACAGGAGCATGCCTTGGAATAGGTATCAGTTGTAATAATGGCGTTACCGGCATTCACACTGCCATCGGTGGACAGCTCCGCAGCGGCTGCCTTAATTCCTGCAGCCATTTTATCCATAGGTAGATTCACACCAATAATACCGGTGGAGCCCACCAATACATCATAGGGATCACAGCCCAGCTCCTTGGCGGCCAGCTTAGCCATTTCCTGAGCATTTTTCAGTCCCACCTCACCGGTACATGCATTGGCACAGCCCGCATTAGCTACAATGGCGTGAACCTTGCCATTCTTTATATGCTCCCGGTCAACAATCACCGGAGCGGCCGCCACCGCATTTTTGGTAAACACACCAGCTACTGCAGCTTCCTTTTCCGTATAAATCAATGCCAAATCCAGATTACCACTTTTTTTTATACCAGCCTTTACGCCGGCTGCCTTAAAGCCTTTTGGAAAAGCTATTCCTGCTTTTGCACTTTTTTCAGAAAACATATTTGTTCCTCCTCAAATAACTATAACACCTCATCCATCACGTTGAATGTTGAAAAAATCGTTACACCTTAAACTCACGGATACATTGGCACAACATCCAGCCCCAGCTTCTCATCAAAGCCACAGGCAATATTGAAATTCTGAACGGCCTGACCAGCCGCCCCCTTTACCAGGTTATCAATGGCCGAAAGAACGATTACCCGATTGGTTCTTTGGTCAATATGCCAGCCCAACTCACAGTAATTGGAGCCCCGAACATTTTTGGTGGCCGGATAACCATTTCTCCCCAGCAGTCTTATGAAAAATTCATTTCCAAACATTTTTTCGTAGGCCTTATCCACCTGCTCCGGGCTGACACCAGCCTTAAGCCTGGCATAGCAGGTACTAAGAATCCCTCTGGACATCGGCACTAAATGGGGAGTAAAATTCAACACAGTCTCTACACCAGAAAGCTCCGTCAATGCCTGCTCGATTTCCGGGGTATGGCGATGGGTCGCTACCCCATAAGCCTTAAAGCTGTCGTACAGCTCAGGGAAATGGTTGGCCAGCTTGGCCCCTCGTCCTGCTCCCGACACCCCAGACTTGGCATCTATTACTATGGTGTCCATATCTATAAGCTTATTTTTAGCCAAGGGAGCTAATGCCAAAATACTTGCCGTGGTGTAGCAGCCGGCGTTGCCAATAATCTTGGCATTCTTTATCTGCTCCCTGTACAGCTCAGCCAAGCCATACACCCTCGCTGCATTTTTGTGAATATGCTCCACCTTGTACCAGGCCTCATACACAGCTGTATTATCAAATCGGTAATCTGCTCCCAGGTCAATGATTCTTGTGGGCTTATTTTCCAGAGCCTTTCCCACCTTCATAGCATGACCGTGAGGAAGTCCAATAAACACAAAATCACTGTCATCACCAATTTTATCAATCTCACTCATACTG
Organism: Anaerovibrio sp.; assembly: GCA_017475925.1. Taxonomy (GTDB): domain Bacteria; phylum Bacillota; class Negativicutes; order Selenomonadales; family Selenomonadaceae; genus Anaerovibrio. The sequence goes on from JAFVER010000109.1 coordinate 4,302, forward strand.
ATAAGCTTTTTATCATAAATTCCTCGCAGATGAGGATATATATCGGAAATACATTCTCCAGAATGGCTTTCAGAGGTAATATATACTATCTCAGCCTCTGGATGGTTGTATAAAATTCTCAACAATTCGGCACCGGCATAGCCAGTTGCACCAATCACACTTATCTTTTTCATGGATAACTCCTCCTTGTCAATGAGTAGAGTATACACCTTTTATTCATTAAATGCAACTTTTATTAATATTTATACAATTTTATGTATAAATTATCATTTACCCAAGGCTAATTTTACAAAACATTTATTCTATTGTATAATGTTTTTGCCATCATTATCCCAATTTCAAGTTATGAGGACGCATCACTATGTTTATCATTCGATTATTAAAAAAACTGTGCCTGTTAATGACCGTATTTATAGTAGGCTTCTCCACTGCCTACTATATCTCAGGCGGAACGATTTATTTTGAGCCTGCCACTTCCCAACGGATAAACCGCTATGTGTTTTTTCAACGGGAAGTGGAACGAGCCTTAAACAAGGAAAGCTATGTGACCATAGACCAAATCCCCGAATCCATGCAGCAAGCGGTGGTAGCTGTTGAAGATAACCGGTTTTATTCCCATATGGGCTTTGACCCGGAGGGAATCGGCCGGGCAACTCTGGTTAATCTCCAATATGGGGAGGTAAAGGAGGGTGCCAGTACCATCACCCAGCAGCTGGTAAAAAATATGTTTCTCTCCCAGGAACAGACCTATGGCCGAAAGCTTGAAGAATTGTTGCTGGCCATTGATATGGAGCTGCATTATTCCAAGAATGAAATTTTAGAAATGTATCTTAATTCAATTTATTTTGGAGCTGGCTTTTATGGAGTAAAGGATGCTGCCAAAGGATATTTTGACAAACCGGTAGAAAAGCTCTCCCTACCAGAGGCCGCCATGCTGGCAGGAATCCCCAATGCCCCATCGGCATACTCTCCCTATGTGGATTTTAAGCTGGCAAAGAAACGTCAATTTGTGGTGCTGGACGCCATGGTGCGGGGTGGCTACCTGCGGGAAAATATTGCTGAGGATGCAAAGATAAAGCCTTTAAATTTTGCTCACGAATAAAAAATGGTCTTGGATTTAACACGCGCTGTTTTTCCAAGACCATTTTATTTATGCTATTCTACTTTATGTCCCTGACCAAGTCTTGGACCATTTTCCTTGAAGGTTTCAAAGGAGCTCTGATAGCTCTGCTGCTCCTTCTTTTTCTCAGCAGCCTTTTTAGCTTTATAGGCCTCGTACTGCTCCTTGCCCATCTTAAGGATAGCCTTATCCTCCTCTTCCTTTTCCTTCTTCAGCTTTATAATTCTTTCACCTAAGGCCACATAAAAATCTCTCGTCATTTCCCGATACAATACTTCATCACGAACAGAGTCTTTTGGTGCCAGCTTCCGATAAGAATAAACAACATCATGAGTCTTTGCATCTACCACATCATAGAATATATTCAAACGGGTATCATTGGAAACAGTACATACGATATATCCATCAACATATTTGCTTATTTGCCCCTTAAATATTTCCAGGGCCTTGCGGCGACCTAACCGATAAATATCAATATGCTCCTTACGGTTGATTTCCTTACATATGTCAAAATAGGAAGTGTAGGTAAAATCCATCTTCTTATTTGCCTTTATTGCTTCCTCGTATAGCATGTTAAGCAGCTCCTCATTGGTAGGCTCAACATCCTGAGGAGAGAAATAACAGTTCCCAATAGCAAAATTTGTCATTTCAATGAGTCTGTAACCATCATAAATATCTTCTTTATGAGAACCATTTTCCCAGGCAAACGCCATTTGCGTACTCATAACAAGCATACATACCACAGCAAAAAACTGCATAAGTTTTTTCATCTTATTACCTCCATAAACAATCAGCTTCAAATTCAGTGGAAATCTAAGGCTCCCACTGAATAGGTCTCATTTCACAGTAACAAGTGTAATATAAACCACAAAATTTGTCCATAGAAACATTACCACCTGAGGATATTTTTAACCATTTTCTAATTTATCCCTACAATATTAAACAGAGGCTGTCTGGCAGAGTTAAAATACTCCTTTTCATGATTATTCAATAAGCATTCAAAGACTTTTGTCAACATAGCTATGTCTTCTTATATGAAAACGATTGCAAAAGATTTATTCCACCGGTACATCCATAACTGTCCTAACCAGTTCCTTACCACAAGCTGGATTAGTGCTCATAACCATTAGTATACGAAATAAAAAATCGTCTATATTGACACCAAGCTCACTCTCCAGCTTAATCAAAGCACTATATTCACTATCCTTTAGCTCACAGGAAAACTCATATATATTTTTACCTTCCTTTCCGTGGCTGTACTCTTTAGTCATCTCATCTATAATTTTATCCATTATCATGTCAGTTAATTTAGCATATTTGCTACACATTTTAACGCCTCACCTCTTTTTTCAAAATCACGCTTCTACTCCAAAAACCTTGGTAATTATCAAATCATCTATTTTCATACATAGAAAATCTATAAATATTCTTTCGATATATACTTGTTGCATAAAATAAGAATAGTTGCATTTGTAGTATCAAAATCTAACATCATACTATTGTTCATTCATATAAAAATCAGCCCTGCACATAAGCCAATATATAAAAAGCCCGCCAGTAATAATACTGACAGGCTCTATATACTATCGTCCAATGAACCGGAAGCACAATACAATCTTGTTTCCAGCATTTCACCAAACAGCTTATAAATAATATTAATATCAGCTTTATCCTTATAATTATTGGCAAACTCCAATAAGCTATCAAGCATCACTCTGTTGGCCTCAAAGTCAAGCTCAATATCCTCGTTTATAAACCAGCCAAACCTTTTAATAAAATCACCTTTTCCTTCTGAAAAAAAAGTCCATAATAAGACCGCAGCCCTACAAGGCCGCGCCCTTAGTAAAATTTGTTGCCATTCATTTAAGTACCTGCCAAAGAATAATTATGTCTGAAACGATATAATTCCTCACTAAAGCTTACCATCCCAGCGAGGAAACAATTCATTATCTATGCCCATACGATCACAGATTTTCCCCACCAGCATATCCACCATCTCCGCAATAGAGGTGGGACGATGATAAAAGCCTGGAGAGGCGGGAATTATAACGGCACCTATTCTGGCCGCCTTTAACATATTCTCCAAATGCCCTTCATGAACAGGGGTCTCCCGTGGAACCAAAATCAATTGGCGTCCCTCCTTCAGCATTACATCAGCCGCCCTGGTGAGAAGATTATCCGTTACGCCACTGGCAATACAGGCCACTGTCTTCATGGATGCCGGAACCACTACCATGGCATCAGCCCGAAATGACCCACTGGCAATCAATGCCCCAATGTTATGTACGTCATGCAGCATATCAACCTTATTTAATATTTTTTCGTATATATCCGGGCACTCGTATGCGACCACCTGCCGCCCACTGTCAGTAATTACCACATGTATTTCATGCCCAGCTGCTTTCAATACCTCAATCAGGCGCAGACCATATACACTGCCACTTGCCCCTGTAATACCTACTATTATCTTCATCTTCCCTCCACCATCTGTTTATCATGCTTCAAAGGCATTCTCCAGTAATCTAAAGCTTATATTGCCACTTTTAGGGGCCAGCACCTCCAGCACATCAAACCGATAAGCATATCCATACAGCCTTTTGCTTTGTATATAAGCCTGGGCTGTTCTGATAATTTTCCGTTGCTTAGCTATGGTCACAGCCTCCGACGGTACGCCATAAGCATATGAGCCTCTGGTTTTAACCTCTACAAAGATTATGGTTTTTCCCTTGCTTACAATAATATCTATTTCACCAGTTTTTGAGCGAAAATTTCGCTCCCGAATTTCATATCCATGGTTTTCCAGATATATTGCTGCCTCTTGTTCCCCTTTATTTCCCAATATCTTGTTATTCATGTCTTACTTTCTCACCCTACACTAACAGGCACTTAGGATTTATTCGACTAGGGCGTGTTGATTAAATGAGTTCGTCCATATTTGCGGTGATTGGCTGTCTATTGCTAGGCGACAAACCGCAGTCATAGTGGTACTATGTCGAGGATTTGTCAACGACGCAAGGACAGTCAAGACCTGTGAAGATGGACGAATGGAATTAATCAACACGCCCTAATATCCAGTGGTAGTTAAAAGCTCCCACTGGATAAGTCTCATTTTACAGGCTTCTACAACCCCTTCATGGGTGGCATATTATTAAGACTTTCCTTACGGCGCTGGTCAATTCGATAAACATAGGCCAAAATCTCTGCCACAGTAGTGTAAAGCTCCGGTGGAATTTCCTTATCCAGCTCCAAAGCCATCAGCATGTTAACCAGCGACTTATTTTGGTAAACTGGCACCTTGCCCTTGCGGGCTGCCTCAAGAATGTTCTCCGCCACGTGTCCTCGGCCCTTGGCTACAACCTTTGGGGCCGAGTTTTTTTCCATATCATATTTTAAGGCTACGGCCTTTTTTTCCGCCAGGGCTTCTGCTTCCAGCTCTTCCTGGGTCTTTTCACTATCATTGAACATTATTCACAGTCCCTATTTTTAAATCAGTAAGATTAATCGGCGTATTATATAATGCCTTACGGATATCCGGCAAATAATCGCTAAACTCTGTCACTGAGTCCTGATCAGAGAATATTACCCGTAAATTCAGGTTGTTTCCCTCATAAAGCCGACATACTATATCAACGGCTCCAATAGATTCTGTGAGCACACACACCCTGAACCAGGTATCCTTTCGCATAATGCCTTTTTCATCCTCGTGGGCCGGTTCATCATAAATATGCACATAAGCAGGATAGCTTTGAGTAGTACCATCCCCCATATAAAGCGGCATCATAAAGGAAATTGATTTTTGGCCGTCAGCCTTGTAGCTCCCCTCACTATTCATTGAGCCCCTCATAGAATTTACAAAATTATTTATTTCCTTACTGGCCGAACGATAGCTATAGCCCTTCATCTTCTTTAATCTACCTATATCGCACAGCTGCATAAAGGCCCACAGCTTTGGCAATTCCTCCATTCCTGGTCGTTGCCCTGCCTGCTGGACAGATGCCGGAATATTGCTTTGTATTGTACGAAGCAGCAGCGTCAGCTGCTTGGCATCCTGCTCCGACAGGTTTCCCTGGGTCCTATTTATAAAATTATTTAATAGCTCCACATCCTTTGGTGACAATTCAATATTTTTCAGCAATAACTGACCAGCATCCTTTAGGGCAGCTGCAACCTGTTGACCGTCCAACTGGACTGGCGGTGGCTGATTAGCATTGCTGGTTGAATTGTTATTAGTAATGGCGGTTTGTTGACCAAATCTACTGAAAATCTGTTTAAACAAAGGATTGTTTTCACCTTCAGCCAAGCTGTGGCGGGAAGCTGTTCCCTCATATGCCATGCCAGCGTTATTAAGGCGAATATTAGGGTTCTCTGACACAGACCTGCCGGCAGAAGTTGACCTTCCACCATCCCTGTTCAAAAAGGATTCCGGTAAATCCTTAAGGGCATCCGGCGATAAAGGCCCCTCCTCTGCCATAGGAATCGGATTATTTGTGGAGATATTCCCCGTATTAGCCGCATTATTACCCTGGCTATTTGTGGCAGACATACCTGGATTATTACCTTGAGTATTTATAGTAGCTGTATTTGAATTATTAACCTGACCACTTACAGTAGCCATATTGGAATTATTTGTTGAACCTTGTCCTGTAGTATTTCCTGTAGTATTTCCTGTAGTATTATTTGTGGCATTATTGGCAACCGAATTACCGTTTGATGGCTGAGCATTAGACTGTCCATTAATATTTTGTGGCGTAGCCTTGGAGCCTATAATGCCTTCCTGTGTTGTGGTATTGGCAGCCTGTTGGCCTAGGCTGGCTGTTTGGGCAGAATTAGCAGGCTGATTTGTCTGCTGATTGCCTGAAGCCTGTCCAGGCAATACCTCACCCTCAGACATAACAACCGCAGCATTGCTTCCAGCAGCTTGTGTATTAGGCTGAGCTGTAGTATTAGCAGCAGGATTAGCATTTGCATTGGCATTTGCCATCAAGGTTGAAGCATTATTATTGGTAACAAATGCGTTACCAGTAAAATTATTCATAGGCTGTGCATTTGCCATTTGGGAGGTTCCCGCCTGGGACTGTTCACTGCCAGTACTGGTGGCAGTAAACAAAGCCTTTGGGAAGAAAGCATCTACCAGCTTGTTTAGCAGGCTAAAGCCCTCTGATGGCGTATTTACAGTTGTATTTGCTCCTACCTGACTTCCCGTTATAGTAACTAATTGACTTAAAATCTGTTCCAGCTGTTTTGCTACCTGGGGATTATTCTCATCCTGAATAAACTGAAAAGCCAGCTTATTCAGATTTACCGCTTCCATATTGCTATCCTTGGTTAATACGGTTTTAAGATTATCAAAGACTACCTGTAAATCCTCGCTTAGCTCGCCCAGGGTTCCCTGGTCGGCCAAATAGCCCAAATGATGCATCATCCTGCTCAATGTATTTAGCTGCTCAACTGAAAATTTCTGGCTGGCAAGGGAGCTCCCTACTCCCTCGCTGACAGTTGATTCCAGGGAAAAGGCACTGCGCATTATATTATTGATAATTTCCTTCAGCTGATTAGGTATGGCATTTTCTGCATCAGAGGTCTGGCTGGAAATTTTTGACAGAACCTCCGCCATATTGCTGATAGAATTCCTTATATTTACATCTGTTCTGGGAGTAAAACCGGCTCCACTACCACCATCCCGTCTGACAGATATTTTTTCACCCTTGGCTTCCTGTGCCCGTTCTGGTGCCTGCACTGACGGTGTCATACCAGTAACGTTTGTTGCCATAACCTCACCACCTAATGATAAAATGAAAACTTATTCAGATGGAGTTTTAAACTTCATCTGAATTTAGTTGAATTTTACACATTGCTTTACGGGTGCTTAACTCCCACCTTAAAGGAGGGAGTCTTAGGACCCGTTAACATCGGACAAAGCATTTAAAATTTTATATCATCGATTTTATGGGCTCAAAGGAACGTCGATGTATAGGACAGGGCCCATATTTCTTTATTGCTTCAATATGGCTGGCTGTACCGTAGCCCTTGTGCTCACCAAAGCCATATTCCGGATATTTTCTGTCATATTCGTCCATAAGCCGGTCACGAGCCACCTTGGCTATAACCGAGGCTGCCGCTATGGTAGCTGATTTGGCATCGCCTTTTATTAATGACAGGGACGCCATAGGCAGATTTTCCAGACGCACTGCATCCAACAGGACCTTATCCGGCTGTGGGTCCAGGGCAAAAATTGCCTCATACATACCATTCATCGTAGCCTGTAAAATATTCACCCGATCAATGGTCCGCTCATCAACAAATACCTGCCTTACGGATATGGCCTTGGCCATAATCTCATCATAAAGCTCATTACGCACCTTTTCAGACAGCTTTTTTGAGTCATTTATCCGGGGAATAATCAGTCCGTCAGGCAGGATAACTGCTGCTACTGACACCGGCCCGGCCAAGGGGCCACGACCGGCCTCATCAACGCCGGCTATATTGCTATGGCCCTCGTTTCTGGCTTCCTTTTCATAACGATACATAGCCTCAATCCGTTGGATTTCCTTTTGTTGCCGCTCATATCGCTTAACCAGTCTACCTGCCGCCGCCCTGGAATCCTTTCTAAGGGCTTCTACTATTTCATCAGTTATTTCCCTGGAAGCAAACAAAGCCTCTATTTGTTTTATCGAAAGTTCAGCTATATTCATTAATCCTTTACCTCATATTAATTCTCCGGTGGCATGTCCAGACTGATTGTTCCCAGCTTACCACTTCTAAAATCGGTAAGCACAATTCGCTGGACCTTCTCCAAATCAATAATGCCACCTTTAAGCAGGCACCCCCGTTTTCTCCCTATAAGCTCCAAAAGCTCACCAGAGGTTTCAGGTAAATCGGCTCCTATCTTATATCGTTCTTTAATCCGCTCTGGATATTGTTTTATCATGGTATCTAAAAAAACGCCGGTTATAAGCTCACGGTCAATCGCTTCATCGTTGATGGCACCGGTAAAAGCCAATTTCAGGCCTGCATTCATATCATCAAACTTTGGCCAAAGAATCCCCGGTGTATCCAAAAGCTCCAGGCCAGCTGCCAATCTAATCCACTGCTTGGCCCGAGTTACCCCCGGTTTATCAGCGGTTTTTGCTTTATTGGAGCCAGCCAAACGGTTAATAAGTGACGATTTTCCAACATTTGGTATACCTAAAATCATCACCCGGGCCGCCCTGGCCTTGGCGCCCTTGGAAACCAGCTTTTCTGTCTTGGCTTTTGCCAGCTCCTCAGTCAGCTTCACCAGCTGCTTAGTACCCTTACCCTGCGTAGAATCAACTGCTACCGCCTGTACTCCCTGACTACGAAAATAGCTGACCCATTCTCTGGTAATTGCCGGATCAGCCAAATCAGCCTTATTCAACGCCACTGCCTTTGGCTTATCAGCAATGATTTCCTGTAGCATGGGATTGGCACTGCTATATGGAATACGGGCATCCAAAAGCTCAATTACCACATCCACCAGCTTAAGGTTTTCCGTAATTATTCTTCGAGCCTTGGTCATATGGCCTGGAAACCATTGAACATTTGGCAGCACCTGCTCCGCTGACAGTTTTTTTACGCTTTCTTCCCGGTCTTTTATATAATCACTCATTAAATATGCTCCATTCTAAAATTTTCCACACAAACACCTACTAAATTATACCGCCCTGAATTATTATTATCAAATCCCGGTTGTCAAAAACAAAAGGCTGAGAAAACACCCCTGCATTATCTCAGCCATCTCATTATATTATTTCATTATTTGAAAAATTTTTAGGGTAAAATTTCTCTTAGTTCTCGTGTACACCCCTTAACATGCGTTGCTGTTCACAATAGCTGCATAGGTCTCCTCCGGTATCATTGGCGAACCTATTTCTCTAAGCAGTTCGTCATCAATCTCCCACCTCTCAGCATATTGCTTACCCGCCTTCTGCACCAATTCCAGCCTTGGCTGGGTAACACCTGTGGCCTCCGGTACATTGAACATGGGACTTTCCGGCACAGTAATAATTGTATGATTTTGTGGAAACAACAGCTTAAACTGTGCCACCATTGGCTCAAAATTATTCCTGCTGTTAGGAAAGCCACATCCACAAATCATCAGATAATGCAGATGAGAAAAATCTGCCTGACCTACATGAATATATCTGTTTCCATCCCATTTCATCCTCATGCTGGAAAGGGGCAACGTACGGTCAACAAGAACCTTCAACGGTGCCGGCATACCATAACAGTATAAAGGAAAATTAAATATCAACAAATCACTGGCAATAATTTCCGGCAAAATCATCTTCATATCGTCGTCATATACACAGGTTCCTCCATTTAGCTTGCAGGTAAAGCACCCTCGACAATATTCAATGTGTGAATCAATAACATTAATAACCTTTACCTCTGGGGAAATTTTCTCATTTATACCTGCCAAAAAGGCCCTGGTTATGTGCATGATATCACTTTTGTCTTTTTTGGGGCTGCCATTAAATACAAGAATTTTCACAGACTTTCCTCCATATTATTTTTCCATATCTAAATCAACCAAAAATTTGTCCCGGTAATACCTTTTTTTCTTTATATGGAAACAGCGCATCAAAGGCGGCAAGCTCCGCTGGATTTTCTTCTGCCACCATATAACCGGCGGGTGGCGCATACTCGCCGGTGAAGCTCTTAAGATAACCTGGTACCAGTTCTTTACAAAGGAAAAACGATGCATCATCTCCCTCAGATAATCCATGATATCGAATACCAAATTCACTGGCATAGGTAAAACCGCATTTACCATAAAAATCTATATTTCCCTCAAAACACATAGCGCCACAACCAAATTCTGTTGCCTTTTTCAAACAATAATCCAATAAATATTTTCCGTACCCTTGCCGCTTATACTCTGGTGCTATGGAAAGTGGCCCCATGGCCATGACTGGTATTTTTCCACCAGTATCTTTCTTAATGTCAGCATGCATAAATATATTTTGGCCGATGATTACACCATTTTTTTCCAAAACAAAATCCAGCTCCGGCACAAAGTCAGCATCATCCCTTAGCTTATGTAAAACATAGTGCTCTACGCATCCAGGTCGATAAACATTCCAAAAGGCTTCCCTAACCAGGTTTTCAACAGCCCTGTAATCCTTTTTCGTTTCACGACGGATTATTATATCTTTGTCCTTCAAATTTATCTCCTCTTTCTAGTTGTTTATGTTTGGGTATATGCCATGGACATTGCCTGCAAGTTTTTCATTGCTTCTGAATTGTGCTCAATGATTGCACCCACCTTTTGACAACTGTCCATTTCCTTACATTTACCACAAGTAATTAAATTTTTCTTTATGGCACACTTGCGAATTTCACAATATTTTTCGCAATATATAAGCTTAGCGCCATCACCCCTGCAACCATCACAGTTAATATCCTCAGGATTAATAGGCGCATTATACATTTCACTCCACTCCTGCGCCGTTTTTACCCTAAGAGAATCGTCATTATTGGCAGTAGCAATATAGGCAGCACATTTCTCGCAATCCAATCCACAAAACGCAATCATCTCATTCATAGCTTCTCCCCCCTAAAGTGTTCCTTAATGTGATCTAATCCAGTTATCCAGAAATCGCATTTGTTCATCAGTATGGAACCAATGCTCTCCATTCTTCATTACAGTTAATTCAGCTTGATGTTTTTCGGCAAAAGCATCTATTGTTGCAAAGGAAGTTAGTTTGTCTCCACTGCCATAAAGTATCTGGGTAGGAACATTCCAGCTGATAGGGTGAGCTCTAACATAAGTCAGATATTCCCATGATAGCTTTTCCCCAAAATCTGTAAACACCACTTTCTGACATTCCAGCTCCTGCTCTGTAACATTGGCCCATACCATCATATCCTCTATAAGCTTTTCCATATCAACAATTGGCGAAATAAAATAGGCCTTCTTAATGAAACAATCAATATTTCCACTCATGCTGAAAAACGCTCCGATACTGTTGGCCACCAACGTCACATCATTATATTTTTCTGCCAGCTTTTCTGCGGCCCACCTTATTTCCTGCCCGGTTTCCCAAGGAGTAAAGGTCTTATAATCCAGCCCTATTACATCACAACTCGGGAACAATTCTTCATAATGCTGGCTCTCTGACGCATTTCCGCCATTACCGTGAATATATAACATTGCATTCATATTTTTATCCTCAATTTGAAGCGTACCGTTTTTGTTCAAAAATCATCGTGCCAATACACCTGGATATATTCTACATTTTCACCAATTCGTTAAATATCCTGTCCCGATCGAATTCACCCTTTGATAATCTTGGAATCTCCTTATATGCTTTACAAATAGCTAAGCTCATTTCAGTAAAAATAGCACTTATCTCCTTGTCCGTATAAGGACAATCATCTGTAACTATAAGGGTTGCGAAGCTAAATGCCACCAACCACAAATTTTGAAAATATCGATCCGCTGTATAGGCATCCATATTGTAAATATTCATTATTGAATCCCGCACCAGCTCCTGGGAAAACCTCAAAGCCTCCATGGCACCACCACTCGTTTCGTTTGCCTTGGTTAAAAAAAGCAGCCTATATAGTTCTGGTTCTTCTTTGGCGAAACGAATATATTGCTGCCCCACTCCTAAAAATGGCACCGGCCCTGCCAAGCCCTTCTCGATATAGTCTTTGTACTTGAGCATAGCCATATTATGGACTTCATTTTTTAGCTGCTCAATAGTATCGAACCAAGTAAATATTGGTCGTGTCGATACATTCAATTCACCGGCAACCTCCCGGGCTGTTACTGCCTCAATCCCCCTTTTTCCAGCAATATTCATTGCAGCATTAATTATATCTTCTTTTTGAAATTTCACTTTTGGTGGCATAAAAATCCCTCTCTTAAAGCTTTACTATAACTATCGTTATGCAACATATGTTGTGTAACTATTGTTATAATAACCTTTTATATTTATGTTGTCAAGATAATAAAAAATAAAACACCTCCTAAATAGCTTTTGGGTATTAAACCTATCTACCTAAGAGGTGTCTGAAATTCATATTATTTACCTTTAAATACCGGCGGGCGTTTTTCTGAAAAGGCCTTTATGCCCTCCCGAAAATCCTCCGTCCCCAGCAGCATGGACATAGCCATAGCTTCATAGGTTAGTGTTTCATCTAAGGATGCACCGTAATTATTTATTTCCTTTTTCATCATAGCTAATGCCAATGGAGCAGCTCCGGCAATTTTCCTTGCTACTGCCAGGGTTTTATCCCGTAAATTCTCTGGCGGAAATACATCATTTACCAGCCCTAACGACAAAGCCTCCGATGCCTCCACTGGACGAGCCGTAAACATTAATTCCTTGGCTTTGGCTAATCCCACTGCCTTTGCCAAAAAATAATAACCACCACAATCGGGAGCCAAACCAATATTGGCAAAACTTTGAATAAATTTAACCCCCTGAGCAGCATAGCAAAGGTCACAGGCCAGGGCAATATTAAAGCCAGCTCCGGCAGCTACTCCATTTACCATGGCAATAACCGGCTTGGACATACTATAAATCAGCTTAACTACCATACCGGCCTGAGCCACAAATTTTCTGCGCTCCTCAGTAGTTTTCAGGTTGTCAAGGGATGCCAGGTCACCTCCGGCGCAAAAGCCTCTGCCTTCACCGGTAAGCACTACAACTCTTACTGCCGGGTCATGCTCTGCCTGATGCAGCTTTTCCAACCAGCCATTTATAAGGTCCAGGCTCATGGAATTTAAGCTTTTAGGGCGATTCAGGGTTATAACGGCCACCCCATCATCTATTTCGTACTTTACCACATCTTCTGACATAAAATCACTCCCTACTAAATATCGGCTCATTTTCAAAGAGCATTGTAAAATGAGACTTATTCAGTGGGAGCTTTAAACTCCCACTGAATATTAGTCGAATAAATCCTAAGCCTATGGGCGCTAAGGCTCCCACCTAAGAGGATGGGAGCCTTAGCGCCCGTTAGCGTAGGGTAAAATTATCCTGCCTGACAGCAACATCAGCCTTTCATATTGTATAAGAAATTGAGGAAAAATTAAAGATGTGAAAAACAAAAGAGCTGCCCACTGATAAAAACAATCAAAGGA
>JAFVER010000010.1 GCA_017475925.1 Anaerovibrio sp.
GGTTTGCCATGTTGGCAAAGAATACTGGCAAAAGAATGACATTAGAGGAAATTGATGATATGCGGCTTTTACAACTGGCTGAGGATAGAATCAGAAATTTTTCCGGTAAGCTATACAGCCAAGAAGAAGTATTGGAAAGTTTGGGGATTACTGCTGAGGAGCTGGATTCTATGGAGGATGTAGAAATAGAATGATATGGACAGCAATGTCTATAAAAAACGAAAGGATGATATATATGATGTCAGCTGCTGAATCTTTTTCTCTCGATGCTGCTAATCAGGCTCAAAGAGCTGCCAATGCTGCTGATACTAATTTTAAAGGAATTTATGCTCTCCTTCAGATGGTTAATAATATGGATAAGGGCATTTCAGAAATGAGAGATTGGGAAAGAGAACGGTTTAATTGTGTGGTAGATTATGTAAAAGACAACAACCAAAAAATTACCGCACTGCAAGAACAGGTAGCTGCTCTTCAAAAGCGGTTATACGAACAAGAAAAGAGGAATAAAGATATTACCAACGCTTGTCCTGAGTGTAATGGTGAAACCTTATGATACTTTTAAAAAATATTGAAAGAAATGGCAATATTATATCTTTTACGGGATATGAAGAAGGAAAAGCATATAGACATTTTGATATGAAAATAGATGCAGATACATTTGATATATTGTATTTAAGTTGTAAGCCATCTGTTTATACTCAACAGGCTTGCATAAGAATAATGATGCTAATTAAAGAAAATACTACATTACCCAAAGAAAGCATAGGGTATTGGTATTGAAATAACCCTAAATAACAGTGGCAGAATCTTGTGGGCTTTTACTGTAATGGGTACGAAGGAGGCCACCACACCCCAATCCACTACTGGTGCCTTGATTGAAGTGAGCCGCTTACGGTGTCAGACCTCCCATACGTGCGGTCAGCCACACTCCAGCGTCTGAAACACCGACTCGAGAAGATGCCCCGGACGGCAGAGTATACCCCCAGCAGCATTGGCCCCAGGTCTTTCCCTGTCATGCCTTCATCACGGATTCCGGCTATGCCATGAAAAGCCCTGATAGTATCTGAAGAAAGCTGGGAGCATACCCAGCCGCCGAAATGTGGGCCAGTGCCTACTATTGGGCCAGTATTGCGGTCACTGCAAGCAGTCACCGCTTACACCCCGACTCTAAGTGATGCCCCGAACAGCAGAGCATGGAACCTGCAAGCAGAACCCATACCCTGCTGTCGGTATTTTGGCCAGTGCCTACTATGGGGCCAGTAGAGGCAGAACTGCCGCTTTTTATCTGGGGCGGCAGCACTGCCAAAACCACTTCTCCAAGTGTCGGCCCCAGACGGCAGCATATATCCCATCAAAGCTGGGCTATATCCTACCGCTGGAAAAAGGTTCCCACCATCTCTTGGAGAGTAGCGGAAGGTGAGGCCATGGCAAGCCAGAGCTCACCCCCCGCCCCCTTCGGGGACTAGCGGCGCGAAGCTAGTCATTTAGGTTTTCGCTTCGCTTGCGTCGCATTTGGTGGCCTACCGCCAGAGGCGGCAGCCATTAAAAGAGCAGGGCGGACTTTAGCCGAGTTCTCCCGCCCTGAATAGATGGCCACGGCCTACTTGCGCCTCCCCCTTTGGGGCCCTCACGAGACCCCACGGAGGCGGGGACGAACGAAGCCACTGCTTCATTACATAACAAATTGTACAGTTTTTATTTTTCATATATGACTAATTTGTAACATTGATTTTCCGTAAAATGAGGATTATTTATTGATACATTTTAGTCATGTTTTTTGGTGCCAGCTTCAAGTTTCGTACTATGAGTATGGGCAGGAGTCACCTTCTTGGCATCTGTTTTTTTGTATCAGTGAAGGAGCCTCCAGCCTCATAAGGCAGAACATTTTACTTCCGATAAACGCCGGAGAGCTTATCTGAACACCTGGCTATGCTTTTGGGGGCCAATGGTTCCGATAAGCACATTTATCGAAAGTAAGATGTCCACTCCAGCCAGCTCGCAGAACCCTTCGGGACTACCCCACCCTCCGCCCAGAATACCCTCACGGGACCTACCCTTCGGGTACTAGCTCACTTCATTTCGCGTCGCCCCCACCAGCCGGATGACGGGGCAGCACACAGCCCCGAAAAGAGAGCGCCGCCTAAAGGTACTAGCTTCGCGTCGCCGCCCCACCACCCGGCATACGACCCACCCATACAACTGCATTGTATGCACCATCAGCATTATGGTATAATGTGTAAACCAAAGATGAAGTATTTTGTATGTTAGAAAGACTACCTATACGACCCGCTGAATTTGGCGGGTCATTCAACCAAAACGCATACAAAGACGTATGTGAAGGCGAAAGTATTAATTCTGTGACAGAGCCATTAGTAATGATGTGGGCATATTGGGGACTACACCTCTGCCAAAAGAAGTATTACAAAAATATTTATAAACTACAAAAAGTATCCTTATTTGTTGAATCAAGGGGCAGAAAAGGTCCATTGTTCAACACAGAGTGGAAAAAACAGCTACTGGCAAAACAGATATATGATAATTTATGGAGGAGGAAAAAGTGATGAGACTTAAGAATTGCTTTATGTTAGTATTATGTATGATGTTCCTATCTAATACTTGTTATGCATATCAAAATATAAATGTAAATACTATGTGGGAGCAGTTTAATAAAGCAATACATTACATTAACAATAAGGTTAATGGCAATCGTGTCCAATTTGAGGGATTACACATTAGTACTACTACAGATAAAGATCTTCTTATGGAGTATAATGCTATTCGTTCTTATCCCAATGCACTCCAGGCAACACATTGTTATTCTTCAAATTACGTAGATAAATCGACAAATGTTGTACGCCCTTTTAATAATGATGTGTGGTTGCTGTGCAATGAAAATAATGATGTAAGACAATTGATTTATCATATTGGATATTTTAGCGAAACAGAGTCCTACAAAGATGGATATATTCTGAAATATAGGCGTAATCCAAAACCATATATATGGGCAGCTCAAGCATTAATGTGCATGCTGTGCTGTTTTGGAGAAGATGACAAAACAACATTGGATCAGGTATCACCATATTGTGCTGAAGCATTAAAAAACAATTCTGATATCATTGGTACAATCACTTCTAAAAATGGAGAAAAATATATATGTGCTATACATAAAGGGATAACCGCTTTGGGGATGCCGACGATGACTGTTAGCATATCGATGCCGCCAGATGTCTAAATATGTATTTCTTGTTGACAAATATTATTAGTGGAGGCTTTTATACATTGAACAAAGGGACAGAAATGGTGCATTGTTCAACGAAAAAGTAGGCATTATTATGAGCAACAAAATTAAGGAATGGCGGACATTATTGCAACTGTCACAGTCGGAGTTTGGCAAGCTGTTATGCGGTATTCCGCAGAGAACAATCCAATCCTGGGAGTTGGGGGAACGCACACCACCAAAATGGGTACTCGGTTTGACCAATACGACCCGCTGAATTTGGGGGTAATTCAACAAACAACGGAAAGAAGCGAAAGGCCGTGCAAAAAAATTTCTACAAGGAAAATAAAAATGACTTGATTTGGTGGATAGATAACCCTGATGTTATTGGCGAGTGGCTTTTTAGCTTCGACAAAAAGAAGATTTTCAATTTGTTTTCAGATTATCCGTGGAAGCTGACCAAGGAACAAAAAGAAATCTTCGACCGAGAAAATCCGTATTGGACGGATTTTTTTAAAGATAGAAAATAAAAATCATAGCAATGTGTAAAAGGTATTTACACGTTGCTTTTTTATTTTGGGCAAAAGAAAAGCCCTGCAAGAGCAGGGCACAGCCATCACATTCAGTATCATTTTTTGCTTATCCTAATTATAGCGTCAATCATATCCTTTGTCTTTTCATCAAGGCTTGAATTTTCCTTGATGCCCTGGCACACGCTCTTTTCCGTTTCCTCGATATTCGTAAACATGAAGTGGCAGACCTGCCGAACACAAATGGCCAGTCACTGAAATGATAGCTGTTCTTGGGATTGTCCCGTGAGAGGAACAGCCAACTGAAAATCCCACGAGTATCACGTTCCTTAAATTTTTTCAAAAATCATTTAACACTTTCTGTTTTCAGGCGTATAAAGAACAGAAAGACAGAGATAACAGTTGGCGTTTTGAAAGGATGATTACTATGACTCTTGAAAATAAACTTACCAATGAGGAACTTGAGCAGGTAGCCGGAGGCCATTGTGGTGATAGTTGTGCCGATATGAAGAGAGCGTACGAAAGGCAAATGCCGGGCTTTGAAAACATGGATCCCTTGAGCATGGATACGATGGTGTATTGCCTCGAAAACTGGGATACAGTTGTGGGACAGCTAAAAGATATGTTCGCCCAATACGGAATTGAAATGACTTACAAAAGCGATCCCTTAGAAGACAACCTCTATATGTACCAAGGCAGGAGGATTACCAACGGCCAAGCGTGGCAAATCCTCGACAGCCAAAGAAATCCCTGATACCCATGAGTATAATGCCTCTTAAAATTTTTTCAAAAACTATTTAACACTTTTCGATTTCAAGAGTATAAAGAACAGAAAGACAAAGATAAAACGCCTACGGGCGAGGGATACGAAAGGATGATTGAAATGAAACTCGATAAAGAAAACAAGCTCACCAATGATGAGTTGGAGCAGGTTGTAGGGGGAAGCGCCTACGACTTGGCGGATGACAGCCGGTTTTTGAACTCGCTGAACGGTTCGACGGGCCGTTATGGCGCATGGAAGATGCATAACTCCAAGGATCGGCTTTTGATCATTGAAAACGCATGGGCAAAAGTCGGAATCGGCATTATTTGCCCCGACGACCCTACGTATTATGATACGAAAATTCAATATGTCCTAATCGGCGATGGTTCGTTCAAGCCGATAACGCAGGAAGAAGCAAGACAGCACGCGATGGAGGTCACCGGGCATTACATGAAGAGAAGCGACTGGAAGTGGTAAACGGCGCATGGCAACTTCCGTAAAAAATTCATAAAATCCCATAACACTTTTCCGGGTTCGGGGATATAAAGGACAGAAAGCAAAAACAAAAGGCGGACAAACGAAAGGAGCGGTTACGATGAAGCTCAAAGATGAAAACAAACTTACAGATGGAGAGCTGGAGCAGGTTGTCGGCGGAAATAATATGGAACAGGATTCAAAATTCCTGAATGTGTTGTTAAGAGGCCGTCCCGGACATTGCGGCAGATGGGGCAGTTTTACGGTCGCAGACCATTGGTGGGAACTGCATGATGCGTGGAGATCCGTGGGGGTTGATACACAGCAAGAGTATGATGGATATTTTGGCGGCTATGAGGTGGCTTATTATATCGACGGCAAAAGGGTAAGGCAATTCGATGCTTGGATTCATGCGGAGAAAGTCGTAGGCAAGC
Source organism: Anaerovibrio sp. (assembly GCA_017475925.1). Lineage (GTDB taxonomy): Bacteria > Bacillota > Negativicutes > Selenomonadales > Selenomonadaceae > Anaerovibrio. The sequence goes on from JAFVER010000010.1 coordinate 5,419, forward strand.
ACTTGAAGCACTCGGATTGGGATTGGTAAAAAGACAAAGAATAAAATAAACGCAAAAAAGGAGCGATTAAAATGCCGAAATTTGAAGATGCAAAACTTAATAATGAGGAACTTGAGCAGGTAGCCGGAGGAAACGCCGGCGAGTGTGCGCTTGAATCGGAATTTTTTAATGACCTTGGATATAATATTCAAGAAATGGGTTTCTTGTACATGGAGTTTAATTGGGAAGAAGGATCGGCTAAAGTCAAGGAAGCGTGGGCGCATTTCGGCGTAGATTGTGATATCGCCAAGTCGAGAAAAAATGCGTATTACATCGACGGCAAGAAAGTTTCTAGGCGTGAGGCATTTAAGTATGCGGCATATAAAGCCGGAAAGCCAGAGGTCTATGATTATGATTATTCTAAATGTGCTCTCTAATCTAAAACACCAATACCCCCCGGCTCTCATACACACTTTCTCCGTTTACATTTCCGCAACGAATAGCACGGTCAAGAGCCATGATGAGGGCAATCGCCCCGTCAATCTTCTCCGTGCTTTTTGCTTTTTACCCTGAATTTGCCTGTCTTATCTCTAATCGCTTTTATTTTTTTCTGAAGCTCCGCTGTTACATCCTCCGGCAATTCATGTCTTATGCTTAGTGGTGGGACGGTATTGCTCATGAATTCACACCACTCACTAAAAGTAAACTTAAAAGAGAAGGGATTCAAGTCTGTTTTTTCTATTGCTCGTCTAAAGGCAAGAAATTTTTCCATGTCCTGTTTTTCTGACCAAGTACAATAAATTGCTCTTGGCTTGCAGCTTTCATCCAGTTCTCTCGGCCTACCGGCTCCTTCACGGGCACCGCCACGTCCACTCGTTTTCTCTGCCATGCTATTTCTCCCATTTGAATACTTATTAACTATTCAAAGCATAGCACAAATAGGTTTGATTGTCTATTAACTTTTCATTAGTAACGGTCAATAGTAGCCATGTCATTTCGCAAATCGTCTTTTTCTGCTTCACTAAGCCACTTCCAATCGTCTGGCTCGTCTGGTTTTGACCTTGCCACCAACTGGGCTTCTTTGGCTCCGCAGGAAAGTGCTTTGCTGATGAGGTCAGCATCACGGGATGGCGTGGGTAAGCTGCCACCGCCACCTCCGCTGCTGGAGGATTGGGCAGATGACGCAACACGGAATTTATTGCCCTGTTCTAGTGGTGCCCTTGCCTCAACTCGCTGAGATTGATATTTTGTCTGTACAATGGAATCTTTGAGTGCTCTGTCCAATACGACTCGCTGAATTTGGCGGGTAATTCAACAAAATAATAATCTCAGGGCTGTTCTCAAATCAGAGAACGGCCCTTTAGTTTTTGGCAAAAGAAAAGCCCTGCAAGAGCAGGGCAAAGCTATCACATTCAGCATCATTTTTTACTTATCCTGATTATAGCATCAATCATATCCTTTGTCTTTTCATCAAGGCTTGGATATTCCTTGATAATTCTGGCCAGCCGTTTATCTGGTTTCGGATTTTCCATTGGAGCCGGGGAATATTTTTAATTAGTGTGGATAAGTATTGCCAAAAAATTTTATAACACTTTTCAACCTCCGGGGATATAAAGGATAAAGAAAAACGACACTCAAAGATTTTAAGGAGGGAAATAAAATGGAAAAGAAATTCATGAACAAGATGGACGACATGGAACTTGACATGGTGGTCGGCGGCGCGAGGGTATATCTTGTCACAAAAATAAGGAACCATTTGGGTATTGTCGATTATCATGTCGCTCAGGGTAATTATGATGGAGATATGAAAGATTTGGATAAGTTGGCTGAGGCAGGTAAGATAGATGAACTTAGGAAAAAAGCCAAGATGAGAGACAATGGCATGCTCAGACCAGGCGTCGGTTTAGATTTTATTAAGAACATGAGGGAGGAAGGCAAACATGTCATCATAATAGAAGGACGATATGATTGACAAGGTGGTCGGCGACAACCAAACGACCCTCTAAAACAGGATGGTAATTTAACTAAATAAAAATCTCAGGGCTGTTCTCAACTTAGAAAACGGCCCTTTGTTTTGGGCAAAAGAAAAAAGACCAGTCCAAAGACCGGCCTTTCCCCGTGAAGCTGCAAGGCCCCACGGAAATAGTGTAAGTAAGTATTCTAAATATGTTGCTTATTCTATCACAGGAAAGATATTTGGGCAAATTATAAGCAGATATTGACCCCCACTGCCACTTCGTGACATCTCCCCCAAGGGGAGACAAGCTCATAAGCTATATTCCAGCAACTTCTATCCTTGCCTCCCCACGGGGAGGTGGTTGCATGGCAACCGGAGGGGGTAGAGCGCAAGCATTTTGCATGTGGGAAGTTTGAAATAATAAATAATCCGTGCAGCCTTGCTCATTTCAGAGTGTGCCCACACGGATAGTTTTTTACTGCTGAACATGTTTTAATAAACTGCCTATAAGGAGATAACAGGCAGTAGAAGGAATGAAAATGGGCGTGCCGATGATGGCACGCCTATTAAAATGCAATTCTAAAAAAATATAATTTCATTAATATTTTATCATCTCATAGATATAAAGAACAAGAAAATAACAAAACTGGCATCGTGGCATAAAATACCGGAAAAGCTTGCGGAAGCTGCCCGGTACTCCTGATATTGCCATAACAAAATGTAAAATTGCTATTTTTGTTGATGGGGCTTTCTGGCACGCAAGAGGACACGAACAGGCCCCAGGGGAGCAGGTGGGACCCCATAAGGAGTTTTGGCAAAAGAAGCTGGCCCGCAATGTGGAACGGGATAAATAGGTAAATGACCAGCTTTTCATTTTCAGCAGGAAAACACCCGCCCCACCTTGAAGTAATACATGTCAAGGTTTTGTATGGGGGCGCTCCCAGAAAGGAAATTATTATGGGCAAGAGATTAACTGCTGTATTAATGGCGCTGCTGATTGTTGCCATAACTGCTACGACAATGGCGGCATCGGCTATAAACAAGGATGGATATTATAAAGGCATAAAGCTTTGTGGCAAGGTGAAGGTGGTAGACCATTTCCCTGATATTAAGGTTAAAATTGTGGATTCCTTCCCGGATTTGCGGGTTAAGACAGTTGAGTATTTTCCAAATCATATTGGAGAATGGCAGTTTGTGGAATATGGTGAGGATTTTACGGTGCAGTTTGTGGAGAGCTTCCCGGACATCAAAATCAAGTATGTAAATTCCTTTCCGGGGGTTGAATGATGGGAGAATACAAATTTTCAAATGACGCGCTTTGGGCCGGGGCTTTTTACGTAGTAAAAAAATGCTGAAAAAATAGGCCTCAGGCTATACCATTGTATAAAGTGATAATTACAGCTTTGATGTAAAGATAATTGATAAGACCGATGTAATAGTCATCAAAACGGATTATCTGGCCCATGCCCAGTGGTATAAAATCGCTGAGCGGCCCGCCGGATGAAAAAGAAAATGGTAATTTTCAGCGGGAATAATATTGAGGAATTACTGGTGAAGATTGGGGGAGTAACATTATGAAAAGAATTATAGGGTTAATATTGGTTATTATATGTATTGCAAGCCCTTGTTTTGCGGCAGGTGCACAAAAGGATATAGGGGTTGTGCTGATTGGTAGTTCTGAATATAAAGAGGACCATATGATTTCTGTAATGGTAGAAATAATGAAAGCAGAAAATCCTTCAGGTGTGGTTATGCATGTAGGAGCAGATGAACAATCCAAATATCAGGAGTTTTGGTTTACAAAGGGTAAATTGGATGCAGATAATCCAACACCACAGAACTTTTTGGAATATGTAAATTATACTGGATATGACAAGGTACTATTTTTGGTGGTAAAGGACCCGGTGGTAGATACCAAAAAAGAAGGTTTATTTGGAACAGTGGAAAGTAAGCGGGTATCTGTGGAAATTAAAGGATATTTAGTAGGACATGAAAAACTTATAGGTAGCTATACATCTGTTAATGAAGATGACTCAAGGCAAAGTGAATTGAGGGCCAGAAGGGGAGCGTTGAAAAAGTCAATCAAATACATACATGAAAAATCAAAAAATGATTATATTTTATAGTTAATTTCAGCCGGCAGAAAAAATAATTTTATTATCCTCAATGTGATTATACCTATCATAAGGTGGAAAAAAGCTATGGCGTAATTTGTCCAAAATGCGGCGTGGCCATGGTAAGACGCAAGGGCAAATACGGTGAATTTTACGGGTGCAGCAATTACCCTAAGTGTAAGTATATAAAGAAGCTGGAAGATGTGTAATAAATGGTGATAAAGTGCTGGTGAAAGCAGAAGGAAGATAGTATTACGTTAAAAAAATAATCCCCGTAAGGGGACGGAAAACAGTAAATGCCCTGAGCGAAATCTAAAATGTTTTTTTAGATTCTGCCCAGGGCTTTTTGAATTATTACAGTTAAAAATTATCCCCGTCCTCTGGTGGTATTATCTATTTGATTGTGTTCATTATGCTTTGGAGGTAATGGTTTAACCTCCTTATGCTTAGGTGGTTTTACATCTTTTTTGTCATGGTCAATATGCTGTGCTTCTGTAGAAATATGATGTGCTGGTGTATTATCGTGGTGATGCGAAGTAGCTGCAAAGGCAGGAACGGCACTTAACATCATAATACTCATAACACCGGCTATAATAGTTTTCTTGTTCATAAAATCGCTTCCTTTCTTTTGATGGTCTTATTATAGGAAGCAAATATAAACTATCCTTAAACTCAAAATAAAGAATACCATAAATAATGATAAAGGCAGCATAAAGGAAGCCACCTGCAACTCATAGCCAAATTATTATCTATGCTTTTGGGGCAATGCTGCCCACACCCCGACCACCATCCCTAAAAATTTTAAAAATATTTGTAATAACTTTTCCCATCGTCCGTATGTATAGACAGAAAAGATAAAACAAAGGCAAAAGCCAAGACATAGAAGGGAGATATGACTTATGAATGCAAAGGTAGAACTCAATGAAATGGAAATGAACCAGGTAGCAGGTGGCCGCATCAGAATCAGACTTCATGGCCCACGGAAAAACTCCATTCAAAGAATTAAGGAATTAATAGATATGTTCAGAGGTGTCAAGGATGCCGTTGAAACCAAGATAGAGGAAAAGAGACAAGAGCAAAAGACAGCATGATAATACCGCTCCTGTAAAATGAGACTACATTCAGTGTGAGTTCAAAGCTCCCACTGAATGTAGTCTTATTTTACAAAGGTGTTCTGGAATGATAGAATAGTTACTGTAGCATAAGGCGTGGTTACTCCACGCCATTTTAAAATTGTGGGGATTTATGTTAGGGTATTTATATTTAGGGCTGGCCATACTATTGGAAATTACCGGTACAACCTGCATGAAGCTGTCTGATGGATTTTCGGATATTAGATATGCAGCTGCTACATTGGTTGCTTATGGTGTATGTTTTTATTTCTTTGCATTGTCATTAAAATCAGTACATCTGAGTATTGCCTATGCTACCTGGGGCGGCTTAGGTATTGTATTGACTACCATTGTATCATATTTCTATTTTCACGAGAGCATATCGCTTATTGGTCTCATAGGTATAGCCCTTATAATAACTGGTGTTGTATTATGCAATTATTTTTAATTGATATTCGGTTGCCATCCGACTGAAAAAGGAAAAGGTGCTTTTCAGCGGGAATGATATTGATGAATTGCTGGTAAAGATTGGAGGATAAACCATGGAACTAACAGCTATAAAGGATAATATTACAGTTTGTAAAGTAAGTGATATTTCAGAAATAGATATAACAAAGGATTTTTATTTTTTGGCTAAAACCAATAATGAAATATCCCTGGTATGTAAAACGGAAGATACTCCAGTTAATTGTATAAATAGGGAGGATGGCTGGAAGGGCTTTTACATTGATGGAATGTTGGATTTTTCCATGGTGGGGGTATTGGCCAAAATATCCACTATTCTTGCTGATAATGGTATCAGTATATTCTCCATATCCACATATAATACAGATTATATCTTTGTAAAAGAACATAAATGGGGAAAAACTATGTCAGTGCTGATGAAAGAAGGATATAAATTAGAATAATAGACATTGCAAAATTAAGCTCTGATGAGTCCCCCTTTATCTGGATGTCCAGAAAAAGGGGGACTCATCAGAGCTGTCATCCTTGTTTTTTCTTCTTTTTATCGAAAGCATCATCAAAGACATCGGCTACATTACCATAAGCTGATCTATCATTGTTAAAGCCATTGAATATCCAGGCTGCTATTAGCCCTGCTATAGGAGTAAAACAAACACAGAGAACAATTATTATGATTATCTTAATAAATCCCCACATATGTAATTCCCCCATTATGACTGATTTGAAATGCTATTGCTGCTATGAATTCAAGATATAGTTTGAAAGTAGGCTTTTGAGCCTCCTATTTACTGTGGAATATCAGCCGGTATAGGCATCGTCTGTAGAATTTTTAAAATTCTGTTTTTCCAGCCATTGCTTTTCCTCATCAGTTTCAGGAATATCAATACGCTCTATTTTGAAAATAACAGGCCGTGTTCCATCATTGCAGCAGGCAATCATCATTCTGTCATCATTAGTCCATTTGCGCATGATGGCCCCTCCCTGAAGGGCAGAATATACATAACGGCTGATGGCGTCCCATGCTTCACCGCAAAATTTTCCGTTCATCAAGTTATAAAAATCGTCCTGCTCTGGCGTTCTTTTCAAAAGAAAGGTGTCTCCTGCTTTGAAAAATGGGCAAGGCCCAGACTGGGGATTAGCCAGGTATTTTTCCTGATATTCAGGAAATACCTTTGTTTCTAAGACAGTGATTTTACATTGGTATTGCATGCTTGATACCTCCAATTTGTGTATTATAAATTACCATGAAGTAATGCTGTTTATGAATTCATTAAAATCCATTCATTAATACCTGTTTCGGAAGCATTACTTTGAAGTCCATCAGATAATTCCATCGCCAAACTCATCCTGATTGTCTGTTATTATGTACTTCTATGAAGAAAGAAAATCTCCTTCACATAAATTTATTGTTGCCTTTCCATCAATATCAGTAAAATGGGACTTATCCAGCGTAAGCTTTAAACTCCCACTGGATAAGGTTCATTTTTACGGGTGGTGAGCATATATCTATTTGATTGTGTTCATTATGCTTTTGTGGTAGTGGTTTAACCTCCTTATGTCTAGGTGGTTTTGTCATAATTTAATAAACTTCCTATAAGGAGATAACAGGCAGTAGAAGGAATGAAAATGGGCATGCCGATGATGGCACGCCTATTAAAATGCAATTCTTAAAAACTTTCATAATTTCATTAACACTTTCTTATCTTATGGATATAAAGGACAAGAAGAAAACAGAAGCCGGAAGGCAAATAGAAAAGGAGATGTTTAAAATGTTAGCAGCAAAGAAAATGAACGAAATGGAATTAAATAAGGTAGCCGGTGCAGGACTCGACACTATCAATTACATTCTACATCATCAGAATGATAAAGCACAGGCAAGAGTAGATTTACCGGTTAATCCGTTGGATTTACCAGACCCATTCCCAAAACCATTCCCAAAACCAGGTCCATTTATCCCAAAGGGTCCTGTACAGTAAAATGAGACTTATTCAGTGGGAGCTTTAAACTACCACTGAATATTAGTCGAATAAATCCTAAGCCTAAGGGCACTAAGGCTTAGGGTAAGCAGGTAATTTACCCGACAACTGATAATACAATAAGGATATTGCTACAAAATGTTACTACAGAACAACCTCAAAGAGCCTGAACAGTAAAACGAGACTTGTTCAGTGGGAGCTTTAAGCTACCACTGAATATTAGTCGAGTAAATCCTGAGCTTTACGGAAGCATCCAAGATGCAAAGCTGCTTGGATAATGCGCCAATAGCGAAGGGTAAGCGCGGATACATACTGAACAGGCTCTTTGGGTAATAATTTTTAATAAAGATTTCATTTTGGCGTATTGTTATTACAATAGTGCGAATATATATTTCTTTGTGCTATAATCTAGGAAGGCAAAGGGGATTTGTAACGTACGGGAATTTATAAATATTAGAGGCAAGGAGGGAAAGACATATGAGTAAGAAAGCAATTATTGCGGTTGTTGCCGCACTTGTTTTGGGGATTGGTGGTACGGTGGCTTATTTCTATCTCCACTCTCTTTATGTAGCAAATACAGCACCACCTGTTGCAGCTACTCAGCAGGGCAGCGCTGTTCCACCAGCAGCAAATCAGGGGACGGCACCGCCAGCCGGTAATACGACTATACCGGCAGCGACTCAGACCCCGGTATCGGCAGCCGGTGGGGGGCAGGCATCAGCTGCCGGAACATTAACTGATGATCAGCTGGTGTTAGCGCAGATTTCCTATGGTGCAGCCATTGATGCGGTGCGTCAGCAGCATGGGGAGCCGTATGAAATAGACCATCATCATATGGGGCTGGAATATGAATATATGAATCTGTTTGACCTTTATGTGGTAAATGGAATAGTCCAGCGAATAAAGGTTGATGATTTGAACGGACTTGGTACACCAAAGGGAATCAGGGTAGGCTCATCTGTTGATGAGGTGATTGCAGCTTATGGACAACCAACTCTTGTAGGTGGTGATCATTATATTTATCGCTCGGTATCAAACCCGGCAGTGGGCTTCGATTTTGAAATGGAGTTAAATCACGTGGAAAATATTAAATGTGGGTTGCTCCAGTAATAATGTAGTATTTTTAAGGGGGAGTATGTGATGAAGAAGAAAGCAGTGGCTATTTTGGCTGGATTGATGATGACTGCGTCAGCAGCCTGCTATGCTATGATTGCGCCTGATGGTATAGCAATATCCGGTATTGCCCCTGGCGGAAGTGTGGCGGCAGCTACGGCAAAGCTTGGCAATCCTCAATATGGTGGAGGGGATAAGCTGTTTTTTCCAAATGGAATATTTATTGAGAGAGCTGAATACAACCCTGATTTAATTGAAGAGGTGGAGACTATGACTGCTGGTAATGCCACACCTGGTGGGGTACAGGTGGGTATGCCGGAAGCGTCTATTATGTCCACCTACGGCAATCCTGATAAGCTGGATAGGGATTATGATGATACAGAGTACACCTATTATAGTACAGATTTTTTCAAAAAGCTGGAATTTAAGGTAGTGGGTGGAAAAATAGTAAAAATTAAATGTAAAATCCGTGACTGATTTTTAGGATATAAAAATTGCCTTGCTGATTTACCCTCAGCAAGGCAATTTTATATGGAATTTATAACTCAAACTTGTCATTTGTAGTTATCAAATAAATATGATAAAATTCATCATTAGATTGTAAAATGAGACTCATTCAGTGGGAGCTTTAAACTAAACTCCCACTGAATGTTAGTCGAATTAATCCTGAGCTTATGGGCGCTTATCTTCCCCTTAAAGAGGAGGAGCCTTAGTACCCGTTAGCTTAGGGTAAATGTCAGCTATATGAGAAATAAAATGAGACTTATTCAGTGGGAGTTTTGGACTCCCACTGAATCTAGGTGCGCCCAGCATGGGCGCACTCTAATGGGTGAAAGTCCCTCGCCAGCCCTAATAGCGGGAATGGCATAGCTGAACACCAAGGGTGTCCGTCGTGAGATGGAATCTGAAGGAAGGTGTAGGCAAATCTCCGGTCTGAC
>JAFVER010000110.1 GCA_017475925.1 Anaerovibrio sp.
CCATTGTTCAAATTTTTCTTCTTTAGAAGAAAAATCTTCCAATTAGCGTTTCAACGAGCTGGGAGATATGCTCACCAGCTGTTGTAGTTTGTTTTCCCCCACCTAAAGAGGAAGGGGACATCTTAAAGCTCGTTATATTTTCTTTTTTTAGTCCAGCTGCATCTAATACCAGCTCCACATTATGAAGAGCATCAAGGGTCTGCTGTGTTATATTATCAGCTAACGGTGCCCCCGTTTCATGATGTACAGGAAGTTGCCCAGATATGTACAGCATACCTTTGGAGATTACGCCAGGCACGTAGTGTCCCTTGTTTTCCAGCTTTGAGTCAATAATAATACTTTTCATGCTATTTCACCTCCAACGTATACAGGTCAGTGCGCCGATGCTTAATTAACGGCAGTTGTTGCCTTATAGAATTAATTTTGGACAAATCCAGCTCTATTAACTGATATCCCTCTTTTTCGTCCATTTGGGCTATTACATTCCCCCAAGGGTCAACGGCAATACTATGACCCCAGGAGTGATAGCTGGAGTTTAAATCCCGAGCTGGGGATGTTCCTATGGCAAAGCATTGATTAAACATGGCCTGGGAACGGAACATCAGCTCCCAATGGGCTGGCCCAGTGGTCATATTAAAGGCAGCCGGTACAAAAATAACCTTTGCCCCCTTTAACACCATTAATCGGGCTAATTCAGGAAAGCGAAAATCATAGCATATACATAGTCCCATGGACCCAAATTCTGTATCAAATACTGTTACCTTTCGGCCGGCAGTTAAGGTATCTGATTCTTTAAAGGATTGTCCTCCCTTGACGTCTATATCAAAGAGGTGCATTTTTCGGTGCTTGGCAATCTGTCTGCCCTGACGGTCAAAGACGTAAGCCGTATTATAAACCTCACCAGCTTCTCCCAGCTCCGGCACTGAGCCGGCAGATATGTAAATATTATATTTCTCTGCCAATACAGCGCATTTATTCCAGACATTTCCTCCTTCGGCCTCGGCATAACGAGGAAAATTGGCTGTTTCATATGGGCAACAGAACATTTCCGGCAAGGTCAGAAAATCAGCGCCTTCCTCTACAGCTTTCTGGCAGGCCGCTTCAACACTCTTAAATGCGTTTTCTATAACCGGTGAAACTATCATTTGTGCCTGTAATATTTTCACTCTATCCACCTCCACTGATTAATATACTTTATCTATTACATTAGCTTTCCACGGCAGGCAATTTCCATTTCCTTTATCACCTCACCTCCCGAAATAAGATATGCCCTTTCATAAAGATTGCATACTGGGCATATATGAACTGGTATTATACGAACCTTGTCTCCAATTTCTACCTTATCATGAAAATCTCGACTATTTACAATAGCGTGTTCGTCAAAAACCTTATCAATATGTACCTTGGGATATTCATAAATGGTTCCCAATCCCGGTGTAGCACATATACCAACTGTTCTGCACTGCATAGTAAAATGAGACTTATTCAGTGGGAGCTTTTAACTCCCACTGAATCATAGTCGAATAAATCCTAAGCTTATGGGCGCTTAACTCCCACCTAAGAGGATGGGAGCCTTAGCGCCCGTTAGTATAGGGTTAACCCCTTGGCGCCTACATCTAAAATAGTCCGTTCACTGGTAGGTTTACTCATAACCGTTGCAAAAACATTTCATTGGCTATAAAAATATCCTTTATACCATGTTGAGCCATGCACTCAGCCTCCCCCACCTTGGCTACCGCAATGCCGCAGGCTCCCTTTTCCAACTGCAGCATGGCTATTTCCGGCATTTTGTGGGTTTTTGTGTTTGGCCGTAATTTGACCTTATACTTATTGGCATAAGCCTGCATATCTGCTAAATTCTTCTCTAGTCTTTCCTTGTCAATAAGCAAAGCGGGAGTATCTAAATCTCTGTATAGCATGGTCAGTACCCTCCTTAAATTTTATCGCAATTTTATTTATCATTATTTTATATATTTTTTATATGTAGTCAATAAATTATATAATTTTTTATATGAAACCCAGCTGCATTGGCCAGCCAAGTTCCCCTGACATCCTGCGCTCCCGAAAAATTATACCAATGATTAGGTATATCACTAGGAGTCAACCTATCTTATAGCATTGATATTACAGCGGTTAGAGCTATTATTTTCTGTACAAAACGAGCCCGGAATATTGATTTTTTAGCCAAAA
>JAFVER010000111.1 GCA_017475925.1 Anaerovibrio sp.
AACATTTACCTCCTTAATTCTGTTTCAATCTTTGCTTTTTGACACTCTGCCCGTTGCTGGGCCACCCGTTCATCATTAAAGGCTACGCTGCCATCCCAGCTATCCATCATCACATAGATAAATGCCAAAATGACTAAGGCCTCCAATATCCTGACGGCACATTCCTTTATAAACCGCATACGATTCACCCCCTTTCATGGCTGCCAATTCGGCAGTCTATTTTATTGCACTAAAAAACCTCCCGGAGGAAACGGGAGGCTTCGTTCGGACTTATGGATTTTTCGGTGTATTTGGGATAACTGATATAGAGCCGTTCCTTTGCCCGTGTCACGGCCACATATAGCAGCCGTTTTTCCTCGGCTATGTCCGTACCATCATTTCCGGCTGGGATTATTCCATCGTAAGCACCAATGATAAAAACGGTGTTGAACTCAAGCCCCTTGGCAGCGTGTATGGTCATTAGCCTGATACAATCTCCAGCAGCATTGCTGGCTGCCTTTTTCATTTGCTGATATTCCTCGTAACGCTGATCTATATGGGCCAAGTAAGCATAAATGGTGTCATAGCCCTCCGCTTCATCAGCCATAGCCTCAACGGTAGGAATAGCTGGCTTGCCAATGAGCTTGTTGTAACCGGCCGTAATCAATGTCTTAATTGCATCATTAGGCTTTTGATTGCTGGCTTTTAGAATGCCAGTGGTAAATCTTTCAATATAATCCTTATGGAAAAATGGCAACTCTAATTCGTTTATAGCCTCTATAAAGGAAAGGTCCTTGGCCTGCATTACCTTCTCAATATCCTTCTGTGCAGTTCGTTTCAAAAACAACATCGGCAATATCTCCGGCCATATCTGTTTATCATTTGGATTATTCAGGTAACGGAGCAGAGTAACCATACCTCTAAGGGGCTGCTGGTTATACAGAAACCCAGTCAAATTGCTGCATACAAAAGGTATCTTCTTGTCCAGCAAGAGATGAACAACACTTCTGCTCACGATGCTGGAACGGTAAATTATGGCCATATCCTTGTATGTAATCCCAGCTTTATGCCGCTTTTGTACTTCCTTAACTAGTATAGCTGCCTCGTCCTGTTCGTTATCGGCCACAAGATATTGTGGAAGAACATTGTAACCATATCGGTTATTGGCTATCAGTGGTTTATACTCGGACATTATTCTGTTTGCCAATCCCAGAATGGCCGGGGAGCAACGGTAGTTAATGGTCATATCATAATTCATAGCTTCATTATCCTTTTCTAGCTTGTTTAAAACATCAGGCATAGAGCCACGAAATCCGTAAATGGATTGCCGGGTATCTCCAACACAACACAGGTTTTTATGGTTGCTACTCAGTTTATTGATTATGGCCAGCTGCACTTCATCCAAGTCCTGTGCCTCATCCACGAGGATGAAATCATATTTACTCTGCCAGTATCGGCACACCGCTTTGTCATCCAGTTTCTCCAATGCCAGCAACTGCATTGAATCTAAGTCAATCTGTCTGTTCTTCTGTAACTGTTTCAGATATTTTCGCATCACAGTGTTGGCATCCTTCCTTGCTCTGGATGGGGAGTGAAGGGCAAAGATAACATCCTCCGTGGAAATGTCCATTTTGGCTGTAATCAACTTAGATATCAGGGAACGCCGGTAGTTATCGGAAGTCAAAACGGTGAATGAGCCTGTTTTATCCTTCATTAGACTATGATAGGCCAATGAATGTAGGGTACTTATCTGACACCCAGTGATTCCTATACTGGAAATTCTGTCTTTCAGCTCCTGCGCCGCTTTCTTGGTAAAGCTAATCATAAGCACATTGGTATTCGGATGTAGCGTCTTGATCCGGCGCATCCTTTCGACAAGTAATGTAGATTTGCCCGTACCAGCACCGGCATTAACTACGGTAAGACCAGTTAGATTAGACACTGCTGCCAACTGTTCATCATTCAGGTGATTGGCTGCTGCACCTCCTTCTCTTACCATCATTACTGGACTGGTTGATACAGTTTCCGCCATCGGAATGACAGGTTTGGCCTTGCTGATAAAGGCCGGTATTGATTGGTACTCGTTCTTGCTCATAAAAATTCCTCCTTTTAAATTTGAGCATAAAAAAATACCGCCAGCATTGAGCTGACGGCTACGACTGGGAGAGAAACCACCCTGGGGGCTCGATTATTCAAAGTCACCCTTCACTAAAGCTACCACATAGCGGGACAGAGCTACACTATTTTGAAATCCCTATAGAGTGCAATTTTATATAAATATTTAAA
>JAFVER010000112.1 GCA_017475925.1 Anaerovibrio sp.
GTTACATTGTTATGCTCTGCCACATAATGAGCCGCATGATATAGTCTCGCATGGTAGCTCCACTGATTAACTATTTTCAGTGGCTCGGACTTTACTGGCATGTGATACACTGCGTCCTCGGAAATAATCGGCAAATCATAGCTCTGAATCATTTCAGGAATACCATGATTTATCTCAGGATCTACATGGTAAGGCCGACCCGCCAGCAGGATAACATGCTGACCCTTTGCTTCAGCATCCTTTAAAATCTCCATTCCCTTCCGGCGAACCTCTTCCCGATAATTCTCCAGCTCCTTATAGGCCTCAGCCGTAGCCCTGGCTATTTCATTTTTGGAGAGACCTTCCCTTGCTCCCAGCTCCTCATACAGGCGCTTTACCATTTTCTTTCTGTCATTAATTGGCAGGAACGGCTCCAGAAACTCTATATTCCTTTCCCGCAGGACATCCATGTTTCCGCGGATATTTTCAGCATATGAAGCCACCACCGGACAATTAAAATGATTGTCGGTGGGATGGAATTCATCCGGCATATTGTACGGCAGGCAAGGATAAAAAATCTTGTCGATCCCCTGCTCAATCAAATTCATAATATGCCCATGAACCAGCTTGGCTGGGTAACACAAGGAATCTGAAGGGACAGTGGCCATACCGCTGTAGTAAAGCTGCGCCGAGGACTCTCCTGACAAAACCACTTCGTAGCCAAGCTCCGTAAAGAAGGTAAACCAGAAAGGAAAATCCTCGTACATATTTAGCACCCGCGGTATACCAATCCGTCCCCTCGGGGCCTCAGCCAATGGCGTGTAATGATTAAACAACCGGTCATACTTAAACCTATATATATTGGCGGCACGTCTTTCCTTTTTCTCCTGACCAGCACCACGCTCGCAGCGGTTGCCGGTGAAATACCGCCCTCCATCCGGGAATATCTGTACAGTT
Source organism: Anaerovibrio sp. (assembly GCA_017475925.1). GTDB lineage: Bacteria > Bacillota > Negativicutes > Selenomonadales > Selenomonadaceae > Anaerovibrio. The sequence goes on from JAFVER010000112.1 coordinate 937, forward strand.
ACCTGACATGAATTACCACAGCCGTTGCAACGGAAGGAACTTGTCTTTACCGAAAAATTCTCCAGCTCAGCTGCCGGCAAAATTTCCGACCTGGTATTGCCGGATTCCAACGCCAAAATAGCCGCACCATATGCTCCCATAAGCCCGGCTATATCTGGTCTTATTACATTTCTATTCAAAAGCAGCTCCATTGAACGCAGAACTGCATCATTGTAAAATGTCCCCCCCTGAACCACAATATTTTCACCCAGGGAATTAACATCCTTTAACTGCATCACCTTAAATAAAGCATTTTTTATAACTGACAATGCAATACCGGCCGAAATATCTCCTACAGCAGCTCCATCCTTTTGGGCCTGCTTAACCTTGGAATTCATAAACACCGTGCACCGCGTACCCAAATCAACCGGTGCTTTGGACTCCAAGGCCTTTGCAGCAAACTCTCCAGCCGTAAGCTTTAGACTTTGGGCAAAATTTTCTATAAAAGAGCCACAGCCGGCGGAACATGCCTCATTCAGAATAATACTGCCAATATTCCCCTTGTGGACATAGAAGCATTTCATATCCTGTCCGCCAATATCCAACACAAAAGAAACCTCAGGACAAAATTCCTGAGCCGCCCGCAAATGGGCAAAGGTTTCCACCTCACCACCATCAGCATGTAAAGCGGCCTTTACTATCGCCTCACCATAACCAGTGGTTGTTACCGAAGCAATATATGTGTCCTCATTCATGGCACCATATAGCTCCTGCATTTCCTGTACTACAGTCTTTAACGGAGATCCATGATTACTGCCATAGGAGGTATACAAAAGCTCCTTGTTTTTGCCAATGGCTGCCAGCTTTGTGGTAGTGGAGCCGGCATCAATTCCTACATAGAGTGGACCATGGTAGCTGCTCATATCCCCCTTAGGGACCCGATCCTTTTCGTGACGGGCCTTAAACCCTGCGTAATCCTTCTCATTTTCAAACAACACAAAATCAGCCTGCTGGTTTTCTGTTGCTGTTACAGCTTCGGCCCTTTCAATACTTTCATTCAGCTCTTTGATATCTATTGGCTTAGCCTCCTCAGACATGGCTGCGCCAACTGCTACAAAGTAATTTCCCTCCTCAACCTTGACAACATGCTCATCATCCAGCTTTAGGGTCTTTATGAAACGCTTTTTTAACTCTGGCAAAAAATGCAGAGGTCCACCCAAAAAGGCCACATTACCGCCGATAGGCCGTCCCTGGGCCAGGTTACTTATAGTCTGGTTTACCACAGCCTGAAAAATGGATAAGGCAATATCGGCCTTTGCAGCCCCATCATTCATCAATGCCTGAATATCCGTCTTGGCAAAAACACCACAGCGAGAGGCAATTGTATATATTTCCTTACCCTTCTCAGCCAAGGCATTTAGTCCCTGGGCATCTGTGGAAAGCAAAGAGGCCATCTGGTCAATAAATGACCCGGTACCACCGGCACATACTCCATTCATACGTTGCTCCGGGGCCTCGCCAAAGTATGTTACCTTGGCATCCTCCCCGCCTAATTCTACAACTGTATCTGTATGAGGAATCATTTTTTTTACGGCCTCAGCACAGGCAATAACCTCCTGCACGAAGGGAAGGCCTATACGCTCGGCAATTCCCATACCAGCTGAGCCTGTAAGCGCCAGAGAAAACTTCTTGTCCTCGATAACCTTACCCAGAGCGCGGAGATTGTCCTTTAAAGCAGAGCTTATTTCGGAAAAATGCCGCGCATATTTCTTATAAACAAGCTCCCTTTCCGTATTTAAAACTACAACTTTAATCGTGGTTGATCCTACGTCAATTCCAACCCGTAAAAGATTATTCATTCACTCTTTCACCGCCTGAATAATACTATATAAACGTCTACAAAACCTGTAGACATAATTTCTCCAAGTTACATTATACCAATTTAGGCAAAAAAAGTATAGTTTAAAGCGTTGTACCAAAAAAGGCGATAAAATTACCGCCTTTTCAATAATGACTTCAATTTGTAATTATCTTGTTTTCAAAAAGTCGCTGCCATGGCAATATCATACGATAATTTATGGCATCAGGATATTCACTGAGATGGTCACGGACAAAGCGTTGCTGCAAATCACTTCCCCGTAGCTCGATTTCCCCTAAATTGGTTTTAAAGGCATCCGGGCCAAAGGTGGAGGCATAAGGCCCCAACATTTGACGGATATTGGCTTCATAGGCCCATTCATCAAGATAACGGATAGTAAGCAGGAAATTTTTACCCGCGGTAGTCATCTTAGGTGCCAGGGTACCCTGGGAAATCGCATATCCCAGGCTATTAGTTGCGGTGTTCCACCCAGCATACGCTCCCAATCTGTACAAAAGCTTTCGGTTACGTAACACTATACATAGGCTGTTATCCGAACCGTTATAATATGTAACATCAGCTATACCAGTGTTTTTACCCGAATCTAACCATGATGTCACACGGTCAACAAACTTTCTACTACGTGGAGTTTCCTCCATTACATTCCGCTTATCCCCGCCATAGATACCGCCATTTCCCTTCTCCGGGGTATTCATCATCAGAACCAAATCCGCTCGCTTAGCTGTTGGAACCGAAAGCCCCCCTATGGACCTGATATAATCCTCAATTGTGAGAGAGATTTTTTCATCAGCATAGGCCGGTACCATATCTTTTCCAATACCAGTATTGTATTCGACGTAAACAAAAGGCATTTCAAAGGCATAATCATTATAAGCCTTGGTAAGAAGCAATAATCCGATTTCGTCAATGCCATTCATATTCTGGTATTTGGTAAAATCCAAATCCTTGCCATATTCCTTTAGCTTGCGTCCCTCCATGTGAGTTTGGGACAGTGGAGAATTATCATCTCTGCCCAGGGCAAAATACCGAAAGGTTCCATCACGGGCCATATCAATCAATGCCCTGTTGGCTTCAAAATTTTTTTTGCGACGGCCCAGCCAATCCTCCATTACCTCCTGTGGAATAATCCATTTGTCATAATCAAGCTGCTTTTGCTCCTTTTTTGACAATTTACCCGTTTCCGCTTTATCTGTAAGAGCCGAGTAATCGAAAATTGATGCTCCCCACTTTACATAATACTCCGGCTCCTTGCCACCAGGGCTGCCCTGGACCGGTGTACGCATAATAGAGGAAAATACATACAGCTTTAGCTCAGGATGCTGCTGATGAAAATTTTTAAAGCGATTTATTCGTTCGTGTAGCACATCAACAGAAATATTATGTCGCCGACTGGCTACCAAGCTGCCATACAAAAGGGAATCGCTGGAAATAACTGCTGCCTTAATATTATCCTCCTCAGCAGCCTTATCGAGCCAATTCCATAGAGCATCAACATCACCATCGTTGGTATTACCTCCAAGGATTTCATCAGGAGGAACAAGGACCTTGTAGCCTACCTGCTCCATAGTCTGCGCCGAATATAAATCCGTTATCGGCCGGTTGTCTATCGGTATAAAAATAAGGGTAGGTGGCTGAGCTGCACGCGCCGTTGTTCCCACCATGCACAAGCTAATTGCAAGCATTATACCCATTAACCAACTGACAGCATTTCTGATGTTCATATCATATCTCACCTCATATAAATATTTTCCTCTGCCCTCAAGCATCCATACGCTACCACTATTATAACATGACTTTTGCTTCACAACGATGAATATTTCGTGACAAAACATTTTATTACTTTGTAAAATATGCTATAATGTCATGGAAAATATGAAAAGGAACTGTGATAACATGAATTTAGAACTAAAGCTGATGGAATCCTATAATGACGGTCTATCCAAGGGGATTATAAAAGGTGAAAATGCCGCTAATCGACGCACCGGTCTCAGAATGTTGAAAAACGGTGAGCCAGTGGAAAAGATATTGATGTATACCAATCTTACTGAAGAACAGATTCAGGAGCTTACTTTGCAGATCAAATAAATGGTAGAAGTAAAGTAAAAATACCAGAAGCACGCCTATATAGCTGCACTTCTGGTATTTTTGTTTGTATCAATAATATTAATTTACCAATCTAGTGCATTGACACGATGATATTTTGACCCTACGCTAACGGGCGCATTATCCAATCGACTTTGTCTCTTGGATGCTTCCGTAAAGCTCAGGATTTACTCGACTAATATTCAGTGGGAGTTTAAAAGCTCCCACTGAATAAGTCTCGTTTTACAAACTTCACCATATATACTGTCAACTACTTTGTTGTCGTCAATCGACATAGCCACCGCTATGCCTCATTCCTCCGCCTCGCATTTGACAGCACCTCTGGCGAGGTTTTAGTTCAAAAATCATTGTGCCAATACACTAGCCTTTAAAGCAGAAAAATACTCCCTGGCATTCTGTAAATCCTTCTCGTCCGGATGACTCTTTCCATCAGCCAAACGCTTTATCCGCGCCTCGTTCATAGCATGGGGATGACCAGCTGGAAACATCTTTGTCATCATATCAATCATTTTCTGGGATACCGCCCCCTGACAAATAAAGGAGCCAACCACATCACAGCTTTTATCAAAAAGTGATATTATGTTTTCTATACACTTCCCTGCATGCTCAGAGTCAGCATATGCCCCTAAGGTAGCAAACACAGCAACCCTCTTGTCGCGTAGCTTTTTTATGAATTCAGCTGCCTTTTTATCAGCGCTGCCTTTATCAATCCATGTCCCCACAACAACCAAATCATACTCGGAAACATCAGGATTTTCCTCCACCTTGACAGCCTCCATACTTTCATCAAGAGCATATGCCACCGCTCCAGCTACCTTTAAGGTGTTGCCAGTACGACTGGAAACTACCACAATACTTTTCATAAGCTTCCTCCAGTATTTTAATGATAATAATTATTATTTTTATAATATCATTGCCTGTAAAATGTGTCAAATATTCATAATATAATTGTTCCGAGACAACAAGCCAATAGAAGAAATCGCAAAATATACCGGCCTCACAACGGAGCGGATTCAGGAACTGGCAAAACAAATTAAATAATTTACCATTAAAAACATATCCCACCTGACAAATGGCAAAAGCCACCATTAGACGGGATTTATTTTACTAAAATTACTTAAAACTGCATGTATACAATTCATCGGGACATATATCCTGACCATTTGGCCAAGTTACAGTATATCCATCCGTAGTTACTGCTTTAAAATAAGCCATATCTTTTAGTTGGCTATACCATTCACCCTTAATATACGGCTTAACATCAAATTTCTTTTCCTCACCATTATCAAATTTTACAGCAATAATATAATCATCTAACGGAATAACTGATATTGCCGTTGGTCGTAGCATATTACTCACCTCATCTCAAAGGCTCAATTTTGAAGTATCCTTCCCCTGCAGATAGCATTTTCCAGTTAGCAGCAAGCTCATCTTCATGTATTGCCATCCAACCTTCCAACATTTTAAGCTGCTTTCTGGGAAAATCTCCTTCCAATATTTCTCCATCCAAAGCAATCACTATTTCATAATCACCATAAATAGCATGTATATGGGCCTTATTGTGCTTTCCACCACGCTCACTCTGCATTCTGACAATTATTCCAAAAAACATTGATAACGCTGGCATATTTATAATCCCTCCAATACCACATCACATCTTTTTAATACAATTATACCAAAAAAAATCTATAAATGGTCATGCTCAAAAAATCATAATGTGATGTCAATAAAATCGCAAAAATATACCAGCCTCACTGAAGAGCAGATTCAGGAGCTGGCCAAAACAATTTAATACTTTACCATAAAAAACGTATCCCGTCTGACAGGTGGCAAAAGCCACCATCAGACGGGATTTTATCCATATGCTTCTAAGTTGAATTATAACGCCATTGTTCAAATTTTTCTTCAAGAAAGAAAAATCTTCCAATTAGAGTTTTCTCACGCTTTACTAAATAAAATCGATACTACTGTTTATCCCAAAATCACAATTCTTTACAAAGCCTTCTTTTTGAATAACATAATCAGATGAAATATCATAACCCAAAGGACATTCCTCAACATCATAACTTGTGTAATTTTCTAATACATCGTTATAGAATGCGATTGCTACATCCAGTCCATTGAAAGCATACTTACTCTTCCAGGATTTGATATGCTTCTTTATGAACACAATTATGTTTTTCGCAAAAATATCGGTATCATACTTTATGCGATGGAGGTATTTTTTGACACCTGTATTCTGTACCACACGCATTTCACCAGTTATACCACCATTATATTCAAATACTATATCCAAATCCCCATAATCCTTAGTATGGAAAAAGGTTTCCAGCTTATATGCCATTCTGCCACAATCTTCAAGGCTTAAATAAGTATTCATATCTTCTCTGTAATCTTTATATTCCGGTAAATCAAAATGACTTAATTCATCATCATAGGGAATAGGTTTTAATTTATCCATATTACCACCTCACGGGTAGCCAAACTCTCCAATTTACATACCTTAAAATCAAAGGCTACTCCTCTTCATCGGGCCCGCCGTCCGTGGCAGCATCTTCCTCCTCTGGATACCTGTCCGTCATTACATCATAGCCTTCAGGACATTCTTCTATATCGTATTGGGTGGAATTTTCCAAGACCTCATTGTAAAATGCAATGGCAACATCAAGCCCATCGAAAGCATACTCGCTCTTCCACTGTTTAATATGCTTTTCCATAAATGCGATTATGTGTTTCTCAAAAATATCAGTGTCATAATCTATTTTATGTAGGTATTTCTTGCCACCTGTATTCTGTACCACACGCATTTCACTTGTTCCACTGCCATAATATTCAAAAACTACATCCAAATCCCCGTATTTCTTTGTCCGCAAATATGCCTTCAGCTTATACACCATCCAATCATAATCATCAAGAACCAAGAGCGTACTCATCTCTTCGCCCCCAAACTCCGAATCCACAAACTGACTTAGTTTACTGTCGTATGGAATAGGTTTCAATTTTTCCATGCTGCCACCTCCATTCGTTTTCCACTGATACTTAAATGCTATTATGTTTATCGTAATATAATTCCTATAAACGATGGTTACCTGCCAGGTAAGTGAAACCAAATATTACTTATCCCGTCCGATAGTTACCATGAGAACCATCAGACGGGATGTACACATTTCTATTAATCTTTAAGAAAAGCTATTTCACTATCAGCCCGCTATTAAATACGAGTACCAATGACCTAGCCCAAATCGATAACTGCATGAAGGTAATTAGAAATCCCATTTTTCAGTCTCCAACAACCATTGATTTCTCTACTGCCACCTGCTAAAGCTCCAAACAAAGCCAGTCCAAACATAATCTCCTTAGGCAGTTTGATGTCATCATTTTCTTCTTCGTCATCCTTCGATTCAGCTGATGAAGCCTCGCTCAGTTCTTTTGGAGCCTCTAAGGAGAAACTATTTCCATCCTTCAAGGTTAATGTAAAATTATCTCCTGTAAATTCCTGAATACTTGCATACGGAATTATCAAATTAGTGCATCTTGCTTTCTGGTCCAAACAATAAAATCCTTCTTTGTCATACAAGCACACTGCACTGGTCGTAAATACAAATCCTGCCGACATATCTACATTAATACATGCATGTGCAACCTCATTCTCATTAAACTTGTTCTTGCATATTAAACGTAAAAGCATTTTCTTTTTCGAATCAGAAAACTCTTTGTATTTATAATCTCCATATCTATCAACATATTCCCAAATCTCATCAGAATTATTGCTCTCGCTCTCAAATGCGTCATTGAATAATTCAATAAGTTCATCTACTGGACCAGCTGTATTTTTCAACAAGTTTTCATAATCGTATTTTGCGTTATCAGAGTCTGTATTACCTTCGTCCACTGAACCCCAAGGCAATTCAACATTACGGAATATTATTTGCTGGGCATCGACATCAGACTGGGAATTTGCTTTTATCTTTATCTTTGGTTTTCCTAAGATACCTTCA